>JAJZPX010000306.1 GCA_021811025.1 Actinomycetes bacterium | reverse complement strand
CTTCGCATGTCTCGAAAAGAAGGGCTGCAACCTGCGCAAACTGGCGATGGCTCTGACAGGGACGACCGGGAGTCAGCATCTTGCACTGACTTTGTCAATCAACCGCGCGAATCGAGCCGCGAATCGAGCGCGACGAACGTCGCGGTGCCGGCTACCGCGCCGCCCGAGATGCCGTCTCCGCGCCGATTCGACGGGCTTCCGCCAGCGCGTCGGGGCGCCCGTCCACGTCACGTGGGCCGTCCACCCCGCTCACACACAGCTCGGCGTCGTAAGACACGCCGAGGACGGCGAAGAGGCTTCGCGTGGTGATGGCGGCGGCCTCGAACCCGTACGGATCCCCGCCCCCTCGCGCGAGCAGGAGCGCGCCGGGGCGCTTGCGCTCCGGCGGCGGCTCGCCCAGCACGTAGCGCCGCGCCCAGTACGGCTGACAGCGGTCGTACAACGCCTTGAGCGCCGCGGGGACGGTGGCGAAGAACACGGGGCTCGCCACCACTATCGCATCCGCGGCGTCGAGCAGCGGGTAGACCTCCTGCATCCTATCGCGGATGTGGCACTCGCCCGTGGAGCTGCACGCGTTGCAGCCGTCGCAGGGCTCGATCCCGTACTCGACCACCGCCAGCTTCTCCGCGTTCGCGCCCCCCTCGGCGATCCCGTCGAGGCACGCGTCGAGGAGCCGCTCGCTGTTCCCGTGCCTGCGCGGGCTTCCGGCGATCGCGAGGAGCAGCGGAGCCGTCACGCGGCGCCGCCGAGAAGACGGCGGGCGTTCGCCAGCACCGCCTCGGCCGTCGCCGACGGCTCCTCGCCGCGCACCTCCGCGAGCTTGGCAGCCGTCAGCGTGACCCACGCGGGCTCGTTGGTGCGCCCGCGGTAGGGAGCCGGGGCGAGGAACGGGCAGTCGGTCTCGACGAGCAGCCGGTCGAGCGGAACGACCCGCGCTGCCTCGCGGATGGCCTCGCCCTTCGGGAAGGTGATCGGCCCGGCGAAGCTGATGTGGCACCCGAGATCCACGAAGCGCCGAGCGAGGTCCGGGCCCGCGGTGAAACAGTGGAGGACGCAGCCCCGCTCCGGCAGCCCGACCTCCTCGAGGATAGCGCAGCCCTCGTCGTGCGCTTCGCGCAGGTGCACCACCACCGGCAGGCCAAGCCGCTTCGCGAGCGCGAGCTGAGAGCGGAAAGCGCGCCTCTGGTCGCTGCGCGGCGAGTGATCGTAGTGATAGTCGAGGCCGATCTCGCCGATCGCGCCCACGCGCGGATCGAGCCCGCGCTCGGCTGTCAGCGCCTCGACCTCGTCGCTGTAGTCCTTCGCGTTGTGCGGGTGCGTTCCGAGTACGATCCGCACCTCGGGGGGCTCGGCCTTCACGTCCCAGTCGCGCAGACGGACGGATGCGTCGGCCAGCCACGCGTCGAGATGGCCGAACGTGCCCGCCGGAGCCTCGGTCGCGTCCACCACGCATCCGATGTACGCGACCCGTGCCATCGCCGCGCGCTCGAGTGCGCCCGCGGGATCGTCGAGCATGTCGAGATGCGCATGCGTGTCCGGGATCGGCGCGCCCGGATCGGGCAGCTCCATCGGCTTGATCGCTGTCTCCACGCTATCCGACCTCTTCCACCTCCTGGATCCGCGGGAACAGCGGATCCCCCTTCTCCACGCGCAGCCCCGGCTCGAGCCCGCCCCATCGCTCAGCGCCGGCGAGGTCGCGCACCTCCCGCACATCCGTCACGATGCCGAGCCGCCGCCATACCTCGGCCGAGGTCCGAGGCATCACCGGCGACGTGAACAGCGCGGCGATCCGAACGGCCTCGAGCGCGTTGTAGAGCACGGCCTCCAGGCGAGGCCTCGTCTCTTCACTCTTCGCCAGGTTCCAGGGGGATGCCTCCTCGATATACCGATTCGTCCGCTTGATGAGGTCCCACGCGGCTTCCAGGGCGCCCGCGTAGTCGAGGCGGCCCATCGCCCCTCCGTACCGCTCCGGAAGCTCCGCCGCGACGCGTTGCAGGTCCTCGTCGTCCGGGGTCGCGAGGCCCGAGGGGCGGCCCGGCACGAAGCCGTCGAGGTACTTCTCGGTCATGTTGAGCAGCCGCGAGCAGAGGTTACCCCAGTCGTTGGCGAGGTCTCCGTTGTAGCGCTGCACCATCGATTCGAGAGAGACGGATCCGTCTGTGCCGAAGGCCACGTCGCGCAGGAAGTAGTACCGGTACGCGTCCACTCCGAAGCGCTCCACGAGGTCCGCCGGCGCGAGCACGTTCCCCCGCGACTTGCTCATCTTCTCGCCCTTGGTGAGCAGGAAGCCGTGCGCGAAGACGTGCTTCGGCAGCGGCAGCCCGACCGCCATCAGCATCGCCGGCCAGATGACGCAGTGGAAGCGGATGATGTCCTTGCCGACGAAGTGGTAGTCGGCCGGCCAGTAACGCTCGAACTCCGCGTGCTTCGCGGGATCGTCGCTCCCGTAGCCGACGGCCGTGACGTAGTTGAGCAGCGCGTCGAACCAGACGTACATCACGTGCGCGGGGTCGAAGGGCAGCGGGATGCCCCAGGTGAAGGTGGTACGCGAGATCGAGAGGTCCTTCAGCCCGCCGCGCACGAAGCTGACGACCTCGTTGCGCCGCGTCTCGGGCTGCACGAACCCGGGGTGCTCCTCGTAGTACGCAA
>JAJZPX010000305.1 GCA_021811025.1 Actinomycetes bacterium | reverse complement strand
TTCGGGGAGTTCGGCCCGCGCAACGCGGCGAACCGCGACGCGAACGTGGCGGCCGACACGATCTCGGCGGCCTTCCAGCCGGCGCTCGCGGTGATCTCGGCCCTCGCGACGGCGCTCGTCGCGGGCCTCGGCGGGCTGCTGGCGGCACGCCACGCGATCACGATCGGCGTCGTCGTCGCGTTCTTCGCCTACGCGCGTCAGTTCTTCAACGCCGTGAACCAGCTCTCGGGCCTGTACGCCGACACGCAGTCCGCGCTCGCGGGCGGCGAGCGCATCTTCCAGCTGCTCGACACGCCGGCCGAGGTGGCCGAGCGGCCCGGCGCCGAGGCGCTGCTCGACGTGCGCGGGCACGTGCGCTTCGAGCACGTGCGCTTCGCGTACGGCGAGGGGCCCGAAGTACTGCACGGCGTCTCGCTCACGGTCGAGCCCGGGACGACGCTCGCCATCGTGGGTCCGACGGGCGCGGGCAAGTCGACGATCGTCAACCTGCTCGCGCGCTTCTACGACCCCACTTCCGGACGCATCCTGGTCGATGGGCACGACCTGCGCGACGTGTCGCTGCCTTCGTTGCGACGCAGCCTCGGCGTCGTGCTGCAGGAACCGTTCCTGTTCGCGGCGTCGGTAGCGGACAACATCCGCTACGGCCGCCTGGACGCCACCGACGGCGAGGTGCGCGAGGCCGCCGTGCTCGCCCGCGCGACCGGCTTCATCGAGAGGCTGGCGGACGGCTTCGACACGCCGATCGGCGAACGGGGGGCGCTGCTGTCGACGGGGCAGCGGCAACTCATCGCGTTCGCCCGCGCCATCCTCGCCGACCCGGCGATCCTCATCCTCGACGAGGCGACGTCTTCGGTGGACACCCGAACCGAGCTCCTCATACAGGACGCGCTCCGCCGGATCCTCGCCGGCCGAACGGCGTTCGTGATCGCGCACCGCCTCTCCACCGTTCGCGACGCCGACCGCATCCTCGTGGTCGAGGGCGGGCGCGTCGCCGAGGAGGGCACGTACGCCGAGCTGCTGGCGCGAGGCGGCGCGTTCGCGCGGCTGCACGCGGCGCAATTCGAGGTGGCGTAGGGGCGGGCACCGCGCGGGAGGCGGCCCAGCGGGCGGCGTGGCGGCGGCGCTCCGACCGACGCGGCTATGTCGTACACCGCGCGGGCCCCCGTCCTCCTCCGAAACGTGGTGTCACCCGCGGTGTCACGGGCGGTGTCACCGGTGACACCGCTCTTCCACGAACCCCCGCCCCTTCCCGCTCCGCCGCGCCCCTTGCCGTGCTATATGCTCTCTCATATACTCGTCTTGTCCTATATCCGCGAAGAGGGACGATGTCACTCGATCACGCGATACTCGGGTTCCTCTCCGAGCAACCGTCGACCGGCTACGATCTCAAGACGCGTTGCTTCGATCGCGTCGCCAGAAGCGTCTGGACGGCCGACCAGGCGCAGATCTACCGGACGCTTGAGCGCCTCGAGAAGTCCGGCCTCGTCACCTCACGCCTCATCCCCCAGCCCGGGCGTCCGGACCGCAAGGAGTACGCGGTCACGCAGGCCGGCCGTCGCGCCCTGAGGGAGTGGCTGGAGACGCCGCACCCGCTCCCCCCGCTGCGCGACCCCCTGCTGCTGCAGCTACTGTTCGGCGGCGCGCTGCCCGACGACCAGCTCCTGGCGCTCCTCGAGACCGCGCGCGACGGATATCAACGGCGGCTCGAAGACCTCCGCAAGGACGCAGGCCGCGCCGCGAGCGAGTCGCGGAACGCGAAGGTGCGCCGGATGACGCTCGACGGCGCGATGTCGCAGGCGCGTGCCTCGATTGACTGGCTCGACGGCGCGATCGACCGCGTACGCGCGGGATTACCGGCGAACGGTGATGCGCTCGGCAGGCTCACCAGGTAGAGTGGAGGCAGCATGAGGATCATCGCCATCGACGCGAGTCCCATCAACGGCGGCCCCGCCAGTTATGCCGTCGACGTTTCGGCATCGGCGGCCGAGGCTTCCGGCGCCGAGGTCGTCCGCATCCGCCTCTACGATCTCCACGCCTACTGCTGCACGCAGTGCTACGCCTGTCAGGGAACCGGGCGCTGCACGAAGCGCGACGGACTGCTCTCGCATGCAGAGCGAACGATGCAGGCCGCGGACGTGCTCATCCTCGGCGCTCCCGCCAAGCTCGCCACGACGGCGCAGGGCGCTCAGGCGATGCTGTTGCGCCTGATCGGCGCGTTCACCGGAACGAGCGTCGCGCGAGGGTGGTACAACGTGCGCACCTTCGCGCAAGGGAAGCGCGCGGCCGTCATCGCGGCCGGCCGCACCCTCGGGCTTCCGATCGGGCCGCTCGGAATGGCGCGGGCGGGCGGCAAGCTGCTGGCCGAGGCGGGCGTCACGATGGTTGAGTGCGGCCGCATCCCCGGGCGCTTCAGCGACGCCCGCGCGCGCGACGTGACGCGGGAACGCGCGAACGCGCTCGGCCGGGAGCTCGCGCTGCCGAAGGAGGGAGTCGGCCGCGCACGCCGGCGCGGGCGCCGTTCGCGGGTGCACGGCATGGTCGAGAGCGACGCGGCCGCGCGATAAGGGCCGCCGCGTCACGACGGCTCAGCCGAGCAGCAGCTCCATCACGCCTCGGCCGGGGTCGACTACGAGCCCCGTGCCCGCCGCGGCG
>JAJZPX010000304.1 GCA_021811025.1 Actinomycetes bacterium | reverse complement strand
TCGAAGGCATCCGCTGCTACGAGACCGCCGACGGCCCCGCCGTCTTCCGACTGACCGACCACATGAAGCGCATCGAGCGCTCCGCGAAGATGCTGCGCATGGAGCTCGGCTGGACGGTCGAGCAGCTCGTGGACGCGACGAAGGACGTCATCCGGGCGAACGGCCTCAAGGAGTGCTACATCCGCCCGCTCGCGTACCGCGGCTACGGCGTCATGGGCCTCAACCCGCTGCCGGCGCCCGTGGACGTCTCGATCGCGGTTTGGCCGTGGGACTCCTACCTCGGGGAGGAGGGTATGAAGCACGGCGTGACGGCGGGCATCTCGAGCTGGCGCCAGCGCGGCAACAACTCGATGCCGCCGGCCGCCAAGACCACCGGCAACTACACCAACAGCTCGCTCGCCAAGATCGAGGCGCTCGACCACGGCTACGACGAGGCGATCCTGCTCAACGAGCAGGGCCACGTGTGCGAAGGCACCGGCGAGAACCTCTTCATGGTGCGCGACGGCGTGCTGCTGACGCCGCCGCTCGGCGACGGGATCCTCGATGGGATCACGCGCGACTCCATCCTGCGGATGGCCGACGACTTCGGGGTACCGGTGCGCGAGCGCTCGCTCGTCCGAACGGACCTCTACGTCGCCGACGAGATCTTCATGTGCGGGACCGCGGCCGAGGTCGTGCCGGTCAAAGCGGTGGACGGGCGAGAGGTCGGCGAGCCCGGGCCGGTCACGCTGATGCTGCAGCAGACGTACCTCAAAGCCGTGCGCGGCGAGGTGCCCGCCTACGAGGAATGGCTCGAGCGGGTCTAGCGCGCTCGGCGGAGGTGGAAGGATGTCGCGACTCGTACGAAAGCCCGGTACCGACGAGGTCCTCATCCAGTTCCAGTGCGGCGGCTGCGGCCAGCAGTACGTCACGGAGCTGAGCGACATCGGGACGTCGTTCGAGTGCGACCGCTGCTCTTCGAGGGCGAACACGCTGCCGGTCGTGTGCCCGCACGAGGACTGCGGCGGGCGCTGACCCGGCCGAAGCAGCTCTGGCGACGCGACTGAGACGGACCCGGGAGGCCCAGTGATCACCCTGTACGACACCACGTTGCGCGACGGCACCCAGCGCGAGGGGCTGTCGCTGTCGGTCGAGGACAAGCTGCGCATCGTCTCGCGGCTCGACGATCTTGGCGTGCGCTACATCGAGGGCGGCTTCCCGGCATCCAACCCGAAGGACGAGGAGTTCTTCGCCGCCGTCCGCGATCTCGACCTCAAGACGGCCGTCGTCTCGGCGTTCGGCTCCACGTGCCGGGCGGACCACCGGGCCGAGGAGGACGCGGGGTTGCGCGCGCTTCTCGACACGGGGTGCGAGGCGCTGTGCATCGTCGGCAAGGCGTGGGACCTGCACGTCACCGAGACGCTGCGCACCTCGCTCGAGGAGAACCTGCGGATGGTGCGCGACTCGGTGGCGTACCTGAAGTCGCAGGGCCGCACGGTCTTCTTCGACGCGGAGCACTTCTTCGACGGCTACGCGCGCAACGCGGAGTACGCGACCGCGGTCTGCCGCGAAGCGGCCGAGGCGGGCGCGGACGCCGTCGTGCTGTGCGACACCAACGGCGGCGCGCTACCGGGCGCGGTGAGGTCGGTGGTCGCGGCGATGGTCGAGTCGCTGCCCGGCGTCGTCTTCGGCATCCACGCTCACAACGATGCCGCCTGCGCCGTGGCGAACTCGCTGGTCGCCGTCGACGCGGGCTGCACGCACGTGCAGGGCACCGTCAACGGCTACGGCGAGCGAGCGGGCAACGCGGACCTCGTCTCGATCGTCCCGGCGCTCGTGCTCAAGATGGGCGACGACTGCATCACGCGGGACCAGCTGAAGCTGCTCACCGAGGTCAGCCACTTCGTCGCCGAGACCGCGAACCTGAGCCCGGACCCGCACCAGCCGTACGTCGGCACGAGCGCGTTCGCGCACAAGGGCGGCCTGCACGCCTCCGCCGTCTCCAGGCTGCCCGCCGCGTACGAGCACGTCGACCCGACCGCGGTGGGGAACCTCGCGCGCGTGGTCGTGAGCGAGCTCGCGGGCCGCGCCAGCCTCGTGATGAAGGCGAAGGAGCTCGGCGTCGACCTCGCCGGCCAGCCGGACATCGCATCCAAGGTGATCGAGGACATCAAGCAGCTCGAGTACCGCGGCTACAGCTTCGAGACCGCGGACGCCAGCCTCGAGATCCTGCTGAAGCGCGAGCTCGGGACGTACGAGCCGTTCTTCAGGCTGGAGAGCTTCCGCTGCCTGATGGAGAAGCGCGAGGACGGGCGCGTGATGACGGAGGCCACCATCAAGATATGGGTGGACGACGAGCGCTACATCGCCACGGCCGAGGGCAACGGCCCCGTCAACGCGCTCGACAGGGCGATTCGCCTCGCCATCGGCCGCTTCTACCCGGACCTCGAGGCGATCGAGCTCTCCGACTTCAAGGTGCGGGTGCTTGACGAGAAGAAGGGCACCGCCGCCGTCACGCGGGTGCTCATCGAGAGCTCGGACGGGGAGAAGAGCTGGGGGACGGTGGGGGTTTCCGAGAACATCATCGAGGCGTCGTGGCAGGCGCTGGTGGACTCGGTCACGTACGGCCTGTCGCATCCCGAGCGGCCGAATGACTGACCGCTCCACCCTTCTCCGCCTTCAGCG
>JAJZPX010000303.1 GCA_021811025.1 Actinomycetes bacterium | reverse complement strand
GTCGCGAACAACATCCCGAACATGATCTACGAGCTCGTCGCCGGCGGCGTGCTCTCGTCGGTGTTCATCCCGATCTTCATCGAGCGCTGGAAGACGAACGGCGACGAGGACGCTTCCCGCCTTGCCGGCTCGGTGCTGAACGTGACGCTGATCGCCCTCGGCATCGTGGCGCTCATCGCGACCTTCTTCGCCGAGCCGTTCGTGCGCACGCAGACGTTCACGCTGAGCCGCCAGCAGACCGCCGACGCGGTGTTCTTCTTCCGGTTCTTCGCGATCCAGATCGTGTTCTACGGTGCGGCGGCGATCTTCACCGGCATCCTCAACTCGCACAGGCACTTCCTCGCGCCCGCCGCGGCGCCGATCTTCAACAACCTCGTCGTGATCGTGACGATGTTCGCCTACCCCAACATCCCGGATCCGACGACGGCGAAGGTCGTCCTGGCGACGGGGACCACCCTCGGCGTCGTCGCGCAGATGGCGACGTGCCTCCCGCCGCTGATCAAGATGAAGTGGCGCTGGCGGCTCAGCATCGACTGGCATCACCCCGCGCTCCGGCGCCTGTACGCCAAGATGGTGCCGGTCGTCGGGTACGTGATCGTGAACCTGGCAGGCATCTCGTTCCGGAACGCCGTCTCTTTCGCGGCGCGTACGGAGCCGTCCGGCGCCGGCCCGAGCGCTCTGCAGTATGCGTGGATGTTCTACCAGCTCCCCTACGGCGTGTTCGCCGTCGCGCTCGCGACGGCGATCTTCCCCGAGCTCTCCGAGCACGCGGCGCATCGCGACTGGACCGCCTTCAAGCGGCAATTCAGCCGCGGGCTGCGCGCGAATGCCGCGCTCGTCATCCCCGCCGCCGCGATGCTGGTCGCGCTCGCGTTCCCTCTGGCGCAGCTCTACGAGGCCGGGGCGTTCTCCGCCAGCGCCGTGCCGCTCGTGGCGAGCGTCCTCGCGACGTGGGGGCTCGGGCTGTTCTCGTTCGCCGCGTACATGTACACCATGAAGGCGTTCTACGCGCTGCAGGACACGCGCACGCCCATGTTCACGAACGTGTTCGCCACCGCGATCCAGGTGGGCCTGTACTGGGTGCTGACGGTGGGCGCGTTCGGATGGGCCGGGATCGGCCTGCCGGGCCTGCCCGCAGGCGACGCCATCTCTTACTCGCTCCACCTGCTGGTCCTGCTGCTCATCCTGCGTCTGCGCCTCGGCTCCTTCGACCTGCGTTCGACGGTGTCGACGGTCGCGAGGATAGCCGTCGCCGCGATCGGCGGAGGCATCCTGGCGTGGGGACTCGTGCGACTCACGCCCGGGCTCGCCCAGCTGCGCTTCGGGTTCCTCCTCCAGCTGCTCGCCGGGGGCGTCGTCGGTCTCGCCGCGACGTACACGCTCGCGAGGCTGATGAGGGTCGAGGAGATGGAGATGGCGGCCGGGATGGCGCGCAAGGCGTGCGGGCGCGTGCTCAGGAGGGCGTCGTGACCGTCGTCGCGGTGGTGCCCGCCCGCGACGAGGCGGAAACGGCGGCCTCCACCGTCTACGCGATCCTCGGCATCCCCGCCGTCTCGGCGGTGCTCGTCGTGGACGACGCCTCTCGTGACGCCACGGCCGCTGAGGCCGAGCGGGCCGGGGCCGTCGTCCTCGCGCTCGGGCGGAACGCGGGCAAGGGCGGAGCGCTGGAAGCCGGCCTCCGGGCAGCGCGCGATGCCGACGTGGTGCTGCTGCTGGACGCGGACCTCGGCGCTAGCGCGGCCGCGGCGAGCGCGTTGCTCGAGCCCGTGCTCGAGGGAAGCGCCGACATGGCCGTCGGCGTCCTCCCGAGGCCCGCCGACTCGGGGGGCCTCGGCCTCGTGAAGAGCCTCGCCCGCACCGGCATCCGCCTGCTCGGCCGAGGCTTCGTGGCCGCCGCGCCGCTCTCGGGGCAGCGCGCGCTCTCCGCCAGGGCCGTGCAGGCGGTGCGTCCGATCGCGCCGGGCTACGGGGCGGAGGTCGCGATGACCGTCCGCGCTCTGCGGGCGGGGCTCACCATCGCGGAGGTCCCGGTCGCCATGACCCACCGCGCCACCGGCCGTGACCTCCCGGGCTTCGCACACCGCGGGCGCCAGTTCGCGCACGTTGCGCGCGTGCTGATCGCGCTCGCGCTCGAGAGACGTCAGCGGAGCTTCGGGTAGGGGCTCTGCGCCCCGGCCTTCACGCCGAAGTGCCCTTCGGCCCTCCCGGCGAGGACGTACACGAGCGAGACCATCCCCTCCGGCCGGTCGACGTCGTCCACCGTGGAGATCCCGGCGCCCAGCGACGCGTCGGTCACGCCCGAGGCCACGCCTTGCGTCTCCACTCCGACGACGGACGCGCCGGCCTTCTGGAGAGCGGCGACCAGCCCCACGAGCGCCGGGTCCGCCTGCGCGTCGAACGAGGCCAGCAGGACGACCGCGTCCGGGGCGAGGTCGGTCGAAGATCCCTCGATGCTGATCTCACCCGAGCTCCTTAGCCGGTCCGTCAGCGGCTGAGGCTCGCCTCGCTTCGACCACTCGGCCGCAAGCGCAGCCACGACGGGATCGCTCGCCGCCGCGATGCCCGGCGTGCCCGTCGCGATCGCCGCGAGCGACTCGCGGACGCCCTGGTCGCTTCGGCCGAAGTCCTTTGTCTTGAACGTGACGACTATGCTGTCCGCGCCCGCGGCACGGAGAGTCTCGCGCACGA
>JAJZPX010000302.1 GCA_021811025.1 Actinomycetes bacterium | reverse complement strand
CCCTACGGGCTCGCGAAGAAGATGATGCTGGTGCAGCTGCAGGCCTACCGCCAGCAGTACGGCTTCGAGGGCATCTTCCTGCTGCCGGTGAACCTCTACGGCCCCCGCGACAACTTCGACCTCGAGACCGGGCACGTCATCCCCGCGATGATCCGCAAGATGGTCACCGCCCGCGAAGCAGGAGAGCGCGAGGTAGTGCTGTGGGGCGACGGCACGCCGACCCGCGAGTTCCTGTACGTTGCAGACTGCGCGCGCGGCATTCTCGATGCTGCCGAGCGCTACGACGGCTCTGAGCCGGTCAACCTGGGCTCCGGCATGGAGATCTCGATCAAGGACCTCGCGGAGCTCATCGCGCGCCACACACGCTTCGAGGGCGAGATCGTCTGGGATACCACGAAGCCCAACGGCCAGCCGCGGCGTATGCTGGACGTCAGCCGCGCGAAGGAGTACTTCGGGTTCGAGACCGAGGTGGACTTCGACGAAGGCATCGAGCGGACGGTGCGATGGTGGGAGGGGCGGGGGCGATGAAGGTCGTCATACTGGCTGGTGGGCTGGGGACCAGGATCTCGGAGGAGACCGTGGTGCGACCCAAGCCGATGGTCGAGATCGGCGAGAAGCCCGTGCTGTGGCACATCATGAAGCTCTTCAGTCGCCACGGCATCAACGACTTCGTCATTTGCACCGGCTACAAGGGCTACCAGATCAAGGAGTACTTCCGGAACTACTGGCTGCACAACTGCGACGTGACGTTCGACATGCGCACGCACGACGTCGAAGTGCACGAGGACGCGAACGAGCCGTGGCGGGTAACCGTGGTGGACACCGGTCTCGACACGATGACGGGTGGTCGCATCAAGCGGATCCGCCAGTACGTCAACGGTGAGCCGTTCCTCCTGACCTACGGTGACGGGCTGGCAGACGTGGACGTCTCGGCGCTCGTCGGCTTCCACCATGCCCACGGCCGCCTCGCCACCGTCACGGCCGTCCAGCCCATCGGGCGCTTCGGGTCGATGGACCTGACGAAGGAGTACGCGGTCCACGCGTTCAACGAGAAGCCGAAGGGCGACGGTGGCTGGGTCAACGGCGGATTCTTCGTGCTCGAGCCGCAGGTGTTCGACCTGATCGAGGACGACCAGACGCTGTGGGAGCGCGAGCCCCTCGAACGGCTCGCCGCCGAGCGGCAGCTCATGGCGTACAAGCACGAGGGGTTCTGGCAGCCCATGGACACGCTGCGGGACAAGAACTACCTCGAGGAGCTCTGGCAGTCCGGCAAGGCCCCGTGGAAGGTCTGGTAGTGCCTCGGGAACGTGCTCGCGGATCGGGAGACATGCGTGAGTGAGGGCGTCGATAAGGACCGGCTGCGGGCGGAGATCCTCGAGAAGGTGCGCGAGTACTACGCCGCGGCGTTCTCCAGCCCGGCACCGTTCGTGCCCGGCAAGACCCGCGTCGGCTACGCCGGTCGCGTCTTCGACGAGCGCGAACTGGTCTCGCTCGTCGACTCCTCGCTCGACTTCTGGCTGACGTACGGCCGCTTCTCGGAGCAGTTCGAGCGCGGGCTCGCGGAGTACGTCGGCGTGGAGCATGTGCTGCTCGTGAACTCCGGCTCTTCCGCGAACCTCCTTGCGTTCGCAGTGCTGACCAGCGATCGCCTCGGCGACCGCAAGGTCGGTAGGGGGGACGAGGTGATAACGGTCGCCGCGGGTTTCCCGACCACCGTCGCGCCCGTCGTGCAGTTCGGGGCGGTGCCGGTCTTCGTCGACGTGGTGCTCGGCACGTACAACGTCGACGTCCGCCAGCTGGAAGCGGCGCTGTCCCCGCGCACGAAGGCGGTCATGCTCGCGCACACGCTCGGCAACCCGTTCGACGTCGATGCCGTGACTGCGTTCTGCGAGCGGAACGGGCTGTGGCTCATCGAGGACAACTGCGACGCGCTCGGCAGCGAGTACCGCGGCCGCAGGACCGGTTCCTTCGGGCACATCGGCACCTCGAGCTTCTACCCGCCGCACCACATGACGATGGGCGAGGGTGGCGCCGTCTACACCGGCGACGACCTGCTCGCTGCGGCCCTGCTCTCACTGCGGGACTGGGGACGCGACTGCTGGTGCCGGTCGGGCAAGGACAACACGTGCGGCAAGCGATTCAGCCAGCAGTTCGGGACGCTGCCGTACGGCTACGACCACAAGTACGTCTACTCCGAGTTCGGCTACAACCTCAAGGCGACGGACATGCAAGCGGCCGTTGGTGTCGCTCAGCTCGAGAAGCTGCCGGCGTTCGTCGAGGCACGCCGCCGCAACTACGCTCGCCTGAGGGAGCTGCTCGCACCGCTGGAGGACGTGCTTGTCATGCCCGTCGCGACTGAGGGGGCCGATCCGTCATGGTTCGGCTTCCTCATGACGGTTCGCGAGGAGGCGCCCGTAACGCGCGACGCGCTCGTGCGGGCGCTCGAGGACGCGAAGATCCAAACCCGTATGCTCTTCGCCGGCAACATGGTCCGCCAGCCGGTCTTCGATAGGATGCGCGGGACCGGGGCGGGCTACCGGGTGGTCGGCGAACTCGTCAACACGGATCGCATCATGAACGACGCGTTCTGGATCGGCGTCTATCCTGGGATGACGGACGAGATCCTCGAGTTCATGGGCGGCGTCATCCAAGAGGCGCTTCGTTGATGCGTGCCGGTGCGGGCAACCCTCTCGCTCGCGACCTC
>JAJZPX010000016.1 GCA_021811025.1 Actinomycetes bacterium | reverse complement strand
AGACTACGCCGAGGTGCCGCGCGACCAGGCGCAGAAGGTTATCGAGGCGGCGCGCAAGGAGCGCGAGGAAGGGCACTAGCGCTCATCACGCTCCGGCGCGCCTCGGGAGCCGGCAGGGGTCCGTGCCCAAGCAGTCCTCGCGGGGGCCCCCGCCGGCACCCTCGCCGCCCCTGCGGGCGCTGGTGGCCTTCCGGCTCGTTGCGCGCGGGGCCTCGCGCTGCGGTCAGCCCTGGGACTTGCGGTCGCGCAGGCTCTGGCCGTACCGGTAGAGCGTCTCGCCCGTGAGCCGGCGGTACTCGTGCGGGACGTACGCCAGCGGGTCGAGCTTCGTGAAGTCCACGTGCCCGTGGGGGTCGAGGATCGAGTCGTCCGCGTGCGCAACGAGGACGCGCGAGATGAAGAGGTCGTGCGCGCCCAGCGAGACCACCTGCACGACGCTGCACTCGAGCGCGTACTTGCACTCCGCCACCAGCGGAGCCGACACCCGGCGGGCGTCCTCGCGTGTGAACGGCGCCTCGGTCCACTTGTCGTGGTCGCGACCGGTCACCGAGCCGCAGTAGTCGACCCGCTCGACCATCTCCGCGCTCGGGACGTTCAGCGTGAACTCGCCGGCGGACCTCAGGAGGTCGTGCGAGTAGCGCTGCGGCCTCACGGCGATCGTCACATGGACGGGCTCCGAGGACGCCATGCCGACCCAAGCCAGAGTGATGAGGTTGCTGTTGCCGGACTCGTCCGCCACGGCGACGAGCGCGACCGGGTTCGGGAAGACGAAGACCTGCCCTGTCTCCTGCTTCATCGATGCTCCCCTCTCGTCCGCAGAGATTCAATCATTCCACAACGAGGCCGGATGCACGAAGGCCCGGCTCCCGCAGCCGGGGGCCGGGCTTCCGCGGATACGTCTGGTGCCCCCTGCAGGATTCGAACCTGCGGCCTTCTGCTCCGGAGGCAGACGCTCTATCCCCTGAGCTAAGGAGGCGATTCAGGCCGGCGCGCGCACTCGCGGATCGCCGTCGGCTTGCGTACTCTACCACACGCCGGCAAGCGCTGTCAGCGGCACTTCCCGCCCGCTCCACCGTCCGGATATGCTGGGAGTCGCCTGCTCATGCGAAGGAGACCCCGATGCCCCTCGGCCGAATGCTCGCCGTCGTCAACCCCCGGGCCCGCCACGGTGAGACCGGCAAGCTCCTGCCCGCCTTGGAGGAGCTGCTGTCCGCCGTCGACCACGAGACGGTAATCACCAAGGACGCCGGGCACGCGACGGAGATCGCCGCGACGGCGGAAGGCTTCGAGACCGTGGCCGCGGTCGGCGGTGACGGCACCGCCCACGAGGTGCTCAACGGCCTCATGCGACGACCCCCCGAGGCGCGCCCGGCGCTCGCGCTCGTCCCAACGGGCTCGGGCGACGACTACGCGCGCACGCTCGGCGTCTCTCGCGACCTGTCCGCCGCCGTTCGGCAGATCGGGACGGGCAGGCTGAGACGCATCGACGTCGGCGTCTGCAACGGCGCCTTCTTCGCCAACTCGATCTCGATGGGGTTCGACGCGAAGGTCACGGCGCGCGCGGTCGAGATGAAGCTCACCACGGGCAGAAGCGGCCTGCCGCTGTACCTCTCGGCCATGCTGGACGTGATGCTGCACCACTTCTCCGGCCACCGCGTGCGTCTCGCCCTCGACGACGCCCCGGCCGAGGAGCTCGGGGTCACGCTGCTCGCGGTCACGAACGGGCCGACGTACGGCGGCGGGTTCCGCATCGTGCCCATGGCGAGACCCGACGACGGCGAGCTCGACGCGTGCCTCATCGACGCCCTGCCGATGCTGGGCGCGCTGTGGCGATTCCCGTTCGTCGTGGTTGGGCACCACGGTTGGATGCGCCAGGTCCACTTCAGCAAGCATCGGCACATCGTGCTCGAGAGCGACGTCCCGCTCCCGGGCCAGATCGACGGCGAGGTCGTCTTGTCAGAGCGCTACGACATCTCGATCCTCCCCGGCGCCCTCACGGTCGTCGTCCCGGGGACTGACGCGTGATGCAGGACGTCACGCTCGTGACCTTCGGCCTCGCGTTCGCGGGAGCGTACCTGATCGGCTCGATCCCGTGGGCGTACATCATCGTCAAGGCCGTCACGGGCGAGGACATCACCGCGCACGGCACCGGCAACGTCGGCGCGATGAACGTTCGCCGCACGACCGAGTCCTGGGGCTGGTTCTCGGTGGCGGTAGTCGCCGACGGCCTCAAGGGCCTCGTCCCCGTCGTGGCCGTCTACCTGCTCTTCGGCGCCTCGGGCCTCGGCCGAAGCCTCGCCGCGGTCGCGATGATCGGCGCCGTCGTCGGGCACGACTGGTCGCTGTGGCTCTCGCTCGCGAAGCGTCGCGCAGTGGGCGGCAAGGGACTCGCAACGGGGGGCGGCGCGCTGCTCGCCTACGACTGGCGCTACTTCCTCGTCGTCATCCTGGTGGGGCTGGCCGTCATCGCGATCACGAGGTACATGATGGCGGGGCAGGTGGCGGCCACGGCCTCCCTGCCGCTCTACGCGCTCGCGACGCGACAGCCGGACTGGCCGCTCATGCTCGTCCTCGCCGCTATCGTCTACGCACGCCACCACCACCGGTTCGCGGGGCTGCTGAAGGGCGAGGAGCCCAAGCTCTACATACACGACCGACAGGGCCCGCGAGGCTAAGACGCGAACGCCGCCCCGAAGGGCGGCGTCCCGATCCCCACGGACGTCGCGGAGCTACCCGAGCTCGATCGCGCCGTTGGGGCAAGAGTCGGCGCAGGTGCCGCACTCCGAGCAGTCGTCAGGCCTCGCCAAGACGCACGTGTCCTCAAGGTCGAGCGCGCCCGACGGGCACTCGTCCACGCAGATACCGCACGCCGTGCAGAGGTCCGGATCGACGACCGGCTTGCCCATGACGGTTTCCTTTCGCCTCGAACGTCATCGTCGCAGTGGCGACAGCAACGATGATACCAGCCCCGTCAAACCCTCTGACCTGCGGTTTCTTAACGTAGCTTGTCGGCGACTTCCTCCGGGCTCCAGAAGCAGAACGGGTACGTGCGGTCGGTCATTATGTCGGCCGCCTCCAGCTGCGCCTTCAGCGACTCCAGCTCCCGACCCAGCTCGTCGGCGAGCGGCGAGAGCAGCAGCGCGAGCCGCTCGTTCACCTCGCGGATCCGCGCGCCGATCGCCTTCTTGTCGGCGCCCTCCCGCCGTATATCGGCCGTCAGCCGCGCCTTCTCGTCCGCCAGCGCGAACGCCTCGCGACGCTCGGCGGGGTCCTCGAACGCGCACTCGTCCAGCAGCTGGTCGGGGTTGTGCGCGATGCGGTTCAGCTTCTCCTCGGCCGCCGCCACCTCGGCCGAGGTCACCGCGTGGAACCCGAGCGGGAGGTACATCGTCATCGAAGCCACTACGTAGCGCGGAGGCTCCGCTCCGTAGAACCGGCGAACGATCGCGTCCGTCACGACGTCGTACAGGGCACCGCCCGCGCCGTGGATGAACAGGTCGCACACGAACAGCCGGTTGAACATGGTGAGAGTGACCGCTCTCGGCGCGAGCGACAGGCCGGCGGACGCCACCGCATTCGCCGCCTCGACAGGATCGCGCGGGAGATCGAGGAGTACTTCTCCCCCCGCCACGACGACGGCGGGCCTCGACCCCGTCCGCGCCCACAGCGCGCGCCGCCTCCGGCCGAGCTGCCAGAAAGGCAGCTCCACGAGCCCCTCGTCCCTCCGCAGATCGGGGAACGGGCGCGTCTTGCCTCTCAGCCGGTTGCGCGACCGGTAGGCTGCGACCTCGCCGTCGTGCACCTCGGCGAACTCCTCGGCCCGCAGCGCCACGTCCGCGAAGAACGATGCGAAGGCGTTCCCGCGCGACTCGGCGCTCACGGGCAGCTCGAGGTACGTCGTCCCCGCGGACGCCTCGTAGCGCCTCCTCGAGATCGTCAGAAGCTCGGCGAGGTTGCTCGAATCCGGCAGCGCCGAGCGCAGGTGATCGCAGAACCGGCCGAAGTGGCGCGCGATCGCGGGCGCGCGCAGCGACTCCAGCGATTCGAGCCCGCCGCGACGGAAGTCCTCGATCTCACGCCCGCTCGGCGGCGGGCTGCACGCCCAGCACGCGTCGGGCGCGCCGAGCGCGAGGTAACTGTGGCAGCGCGAGACGCCCGGTCTCATGCACGGCGACACCACCGCGACCGCCTCGAACGCGTCCGAGTCCACCACACAGTCGAGCGCCGCGGCGCCGGTGTCGTCCGCCAGCCGCTGCAGCAGGAAGTCCTTCGCCCACACGCCAGGGTGGTACAGCTCCGGCTGATGCCCGGTCATGACGACCAGCTCGGGCGCGTCGACGGACATGACGCGTACGCCGAGGCGCTCGGAGAACGCCGCCGCAGCGGCCAGCGCCTCGCGGCGCGCGAGCGCGCGCAGCTCCCCGACGTGCGTGCCCGACACGCGGAAGTCCCACGCCGACGCCGCGTCCGCGTTGGCTGCCGCCAGCGCCGCCCACTCCTCGTAGCGCGGCCTCGTCAGGACCTCGCCGTGCCCTCGAGGGACCTCGGCTTCCGAACGCTCCACTGAAGTCTCCTCTACAGCACGTGGCGGATGTCGGCCACGCCGATCTCCTCGGCCGAGAAGAAGGCCTCGCCGGCGGATCGCCCGATCAGGGCGCCCCAGTGCTCCGCCTCGACCCGGACCCAGTCCAGTATGCCCCGGTTGCGGGCGTTCGCCTCGAACTGAGAGCGGTAGCAGGCGAGCGCCTCCAGCTTGGTCCCGAGGTGATCGCCTACGTCGAGCACGAACGACGGCTTCACGGCGAGGCGCACGTGCACGGGGACGTACCGGTAGAGCTTCGGCGGGTAGTGCGGCTCCCCGCTCATGTCCGTCTTCGTGTACTTCGCCGCGAAGCGGGCCGCGTCGCAGACGGCCGAGGCCGCCACATGGTCGGGGTGGGCGTCGACCTGGCACGGCGCGAACAGCCATCGCGGCCGCCGCTCGCGGATCGCCTCGGCCAGCAGGCGGCGCGCCTCGGGGCCGTCACGCAGCTCCCTGTTCGGGAACGGCAGGGTCACTCGCTCCACCCCGAGGACCCGCGCGGCCTCGGCGGCCTCCCGCTCGCGCAGCTCAGGCGTGCCGTGCGGGGTCGGCTCGCCGTTCGTGAGGTCCACGAGCGTCACGCTGAGCCCCTGCCGCGCCATCAGCGCGACGGCCGCTCCCATCCCGATCTCGACGTCGTCGGGATGGGCGCCGACGCACATCACGTCGGTCACGTTCGCGCGCCTTCTGCCAGAGCGTCGCGCCAAACGCGCTCGTAGTATGCGGCGCGCTTCTCCGGGTCGTCGAGGTCCTCCCCGAAACTGCGGTCGTGATCGAAGTAGATGCGCTCCACCGGCAGCTCCTCCACCCTCCACCCGGCGCGCCACGCCTTCGCCCACAGCTCCATGGGCATGCCGTACCCCTCCTCGGCGAGCCCGAGGGCCACCACCCGGTCCACGTGGCACGCCTTGAAGCCGCAGAACGCGTCGGTCAGGTGCCATCCCGTGACGGAGTTCACCTCGGCCGTGAGGCGGTCGTTGATCTCGCGGCGCTGCGCGGGGGCAAGGCCGGTCGCGGGGCTCTCGGGCAGGTAGCGGCTTCCCGAGACCAGGTCGACGTCGTCCGCGAGAGCGTCGAAGAACTGCGGGATGTGCCTCGGCTCGTGCTGTCCGTCGCAATCCATTGTGATCAGACGCTTCAGCCCCGCGAACTGCGCGAACACGAACCCGTCGATGAGCGACCTGCCGTAGCCGAGGTTCTCGGGGTGCTGCAGCACGAGCACGTCGTCGCGATCGGCGAGCAGCTCGGCCGTGCCGTCGGTCGACCCGTCGTTCACGACCAGAATCTCGCCGTAGTGATACATCCTGATGGCGTCGAGAACCGCCCCGATCATGGCCTCCTCGTTGTAGACGGGCATGAGGATGCCGTCGTCGATCGACATGCTTCCTACCTCCTCGCGAGCGGATCAGGCTTCGTCGGTCGCCTCGATGATACGGTAGCTCGACGCGAGCTGGATGCCGGGGTCGAGCATTGCCCGGACCGAGCAGTACTTCTCCTCGGACAGCGCGATCGCGCGCTCGAGCGCGGAGGGCTTGACCGACACGCCGGTCACGACGTACTCGATCGAGACCCGCTCGTACCGGCGCGGCCGCTCCTCTCGCTGCTCGGCCGTCACGATCACCTCGAAGTCGCGCACCACCTGGCGCTGCTTCTTCAGGATGCCGATGACGTCGATCCCCGTGCAGCCTCCGAGGGCGTAGAGCGCGAGCTCGAGCGGACGCGGGCCGGTTCCCTCGCCGGTGGGCGCAGCGGCGTCCATGACGATGCCGTGACCCGCCTCGTCCCACCCGGCGAAGCGCCGCCCGCCGTTCCAGCGGATGCGAACCGTGTCCAAGTCGTTCCTCCCGAAGCCGGCAAGCGCCCCGGCCGACGCAAACACGTCAGCTCGAAGCGCTTGCGATGATACCCCGCGAACGGCGAGTAGACCTACAGCTTTTTCCCGATCATCTGCGCGAGCTCGCGCGGGTTCTGCGCCTTGCTCATCGCTTCCTCGTACGTGACCCTGCCGCTTTGGAGCAGCGTCTTGAGGTGCTGGTCGAGCGTCTGCATCCCGAGCTGCGCGCCGCCCTGGATGATCGTCGCCATCTGGTGCGTCTTGCCCTCGCGGATCAGGTTCGCGATCGCAGGCACGCCGAGCATGATCTCCATCGCCATCACCCGGCTCTTGCCGTCCGTAGAACGGAGAAGCACCTGCGACAGCACTCCCTCGAGCGAGCTCGAGAGCTGCATGCGCACCTGCTGCTGCTGGTGCGGCGGGAACACGTCGATGATGCGGTCCACCGTCTCGGGCCCGCCAGTGGTGTGCAGGGTCGCCAGCACGAGGTGGCCGGTCTCCGCGGCGGTGATCGCCGCCGAGATCGTCTCTAGGTCCCGCATCTCGCCGACGAGGATGACGTCGGGGTCCTGCCGCAGCACCCTCTTGAGCGCGGCCGCGAAGCTGTGCGTGTCCTCCCCGATCTCGCGCTGGTTCACGTAGGACTTCTTGTTCTTGTGCATGAACTCGATCGGGTCCTCCATCGTGATGATGTGACACGCGCGGCTCTCGTTGATGTGGTCCACCATCGCCGCGAGCGTCGTCGACTTCCCAGACCCGGTCGGCCCGGTCACGAGGACGAGCCCTCTCGGGCGCTCCGACAGGTACTTGCACACCTTCGGCAGGCCGAGCTGCTCCATCGTCGGTATGTTGAGCGGGATGACGCGGAACACCGCGCCCATCGAGTTGCGCTGCTGGAACACGTTCGCCCGGAATCGCGAAACGCCGGGGATGCTGTACGCGAAGTCGAGCTCGAGCTCCGTCTCGAAGCGGCGGCGCTGTTCCTCGGACAGCAGGTTGAGGATCATCGCCTGCGTGTCCTTCGGCGTGAGCACCGGCTGGTCCTCGATCGGAAGGATCTCTCCCCGGAGCCTGATGCCCGGCGCGCTCCCGACCGTGATGTGAAGGTCGGATCCGCCCCGGTTGATCATCGTCCACAACAGGTCGTCGATGTGCGGCACGTCCCTCGATTCCACGGGCGTCGGCGCCGTTTCCGCAGCCTTGCGCGGAAGGGGCTCCAGGCCGCTGGGGACGGGCCTCGCCGCGGCGGCGGTGGCCGTCGCGAAGCTCGGAGCCGCGGAGGTCGACGACGCCGAGGGCGGGACCGGTTCCGGCACTCCGTACCCTGCGTCCACCGGCTCGGGCACGCCGTAGCCTTCGGGCGTCTCGGCCCGGGGACCGCCTGCCGCAGACACCGGGGCAGGGGCCGCTCCGCCGAGCAGCCCGACCACCTTCTGGATGAGCTGCGCAGGATCGTGCGCGCGGGCCATGTGAGCGGCCGCTCCCACTTGCCTGGCTTTGAGCGCGGACGCCTCGTCGGGCGAGGCCGCGACGATCAGCACCGGCACGTCCCCGAGTTCAGGAAGCGCCTTCAGCTGCCGCGTGAGGTCGTATCCGTCGACGCCCACCATGTTGCCGTCGATGATGACGGCGGCGGGTTGCTTGGCCGCCGCCAGCCCGAGCGCCCTTGCTCCGGATATCGCGTTGAAGACGTCGAAGCCGTTGCCCGTCGCCTCGAACGACTCCTTGACCCGCTCGAAGTAGCCCGGATCGTCGTTGACGACCATCACCGAAGTCTCGCTCACGTCCAGGCGTCCCTCTCTCCCCGAAGAGCGCGGCTGCTCAGGCCGTTGCAGGCCCTGGGAAGTCTATCGGCAGCTCCCGGCGCCGTCTTCAGCCTCGGTTGCCGGGAGATGCTGCCGGAAGGGGCATCGGTACAATGGATGAACGGCGAGAGCACGGGAAGATGGGGCGCATGGACGAGTTGACGCTACGCATGGAGAGCCTCGCGCACGGCGGGGACGCTGTCGCGCACGCGCCGGACGGGCGCACGGTCTTCGTCCGCTACGGCTGTCCGGGCGATCTCGCGCGCGTGCGGGTGCTGTCCGAGCACCCCCGCTGGCTCTCCGCCGCGGTCGCGGAGGTCGTCGAGCCCTCACCCGTCAGGGTCGACCCGCCCTGCCCGTACTTCGGGGCATGCGGGGGCTGCCAGTGGCAGCACGTGTCGTACCCGGCGCAGCTGGCGGCCAAGAGGCAGTCGATCTCCGACTCCCTCGCGCGCATCGCCGCGATCGAGGCCCCGGTCGCCGAGACCGCCGCCTCCGAGGCCGAGTACGGCTACCGCAACCGGATCGAGCTCCGAGTGGGAGAGGAGTCGGGACGGACGGTCGTCGGCTACTCCGCTCTCGGCGAGGAGCGGCTCGTGCCGGTCGACCTCTGCCTCCTGCCGCCCGAGCGCCACAGGAAGGCGCCGAGGGCCCTCGCCGGCGTGCTCCGCTACCTCGCCCGCGACGAACGGGTCCGCGCGTCGCGCGTGGGCTTCCGCGCGGCACTGCACACCGGCGACGTCTCGGTCGACGTCTGGACGCCGCCCGGCCCGTTCCCGCGGCGGCTCGCGGGGAACACCATCGCCCAGGCGACGGGCGCCCGAAGCGTGGACCGGGTGCTCGTGCGCGAGGGCGCCGAGAGGCGCGGGATCGCGGGAGTCGAGGTCCTCGCCGGCTCGGGGATGTGGCACGAGAGCCTAGGGGGAATCGCATTCACCGTATCGCCGGCGTCGTTCTTCCAGGTCAACACGCGAGTGGCCGAGCGGATGACCGCGCTAGTCCTCGACGCGCTCCAGCCGTCGCTGAAGGATCGGGTCCTCGACCTGTTCGCCGGCGTCGGCACCTTCACGCTGCCGCTCGCTTCCGCGGGAGCCGAGGTGGTCGCCGTCGAGGGCAACGGGTCGGCCGTGCGCGACCTGCGGCGCAACCTCGAAGAGAACGGGCTGGACGCCGACGTCGCTCCCGGTGAGGCCTCTCGGGCGCTGCGGGACCTTGGGCGCTTCGATCTCGCCGTCGCCGATCCGCCTCGCGCCGGGATGCGTCCGGAGACCGTGTCCGCCCTCGTCGCGGCGTCGCCACGGCGCCTCGTGTACGTCTCGTGCGACCCGGCAACCCTGGCACGCGACGCGCGGCTGCTCACGGACGAGGGCTACTCCATGCGGGAGGCCACGCCCGTCGACCTCTTCCCGCAGACCTACCACACCGAGACCGTCGCGGTCTTCGATCGCTCCGCGAGTAGCTAGACCGCTAGCCGGTGTACGTCCCGACCTCGGGGAAGTCCGTCACGTAGACGTCGTGAGGTGCGTCCGCCTGCTCCTGGGTGAGATCGTGCCCCGCGAAGTGCGCCCCCTCGTGCTCCCCCTCCGTCCACATCGAGCTTCCGGAGAGATCGTAGACCTTGCCGTCGTACGCGACGTACGCGGGCTGCCCGTTCCTGCCGTCGTAGCGGGCAAGCTCCTCGGCCGAGAATTCGTTCACTGGCGCCTCCTGGCAGGGCTGACGTCGTCACGCATGACATCTCTTTCCAACCAGGGCGCCGGACGAAACACGCGCTCGAGCTCACTCCCGCTCGAGGCGGTCGCGGAGCCTCACGAGGTCGACGACGATCCTCCGCCCTCGCGTCGCGAGCACCTGCTCCTTCGCAAGCTGCGAGATCACGCGGCTCGCCGTCTCGCGGGAGGTTCCGGCCACCGTGGCGATCTCGTAGTGCGTGAAGCCGGCGATCACCGGCACCCCGCGGGTCTCGTACGCCGCGGTCGCGATGTTGAGGAGAACACGCATGACCCGGTGGGTCGCGTCGTGGAAGGCCAGCTCCTGCAGACGCTCGATCGTCTGCCGCAACCGCCGCGAGAGCGTGGCGATCAGCGACAGCGCGAGCCGGGGCTGCAGCTGGACGGCCCTGCTCAGGTCCTTGGCGTCCAAGGTCAGCAGCTCCACGTCCGTGCACGCGATCACGTCGGCCGACCGCGGCTCCGAGTCGACGAGGCTCATCTCCCCGAAGTGAGACGGCGAGTCGAGGTAGTTGAGGGCGAGCTCCTTGCCGTCGGGCGACGTGAGCGAGACCTTCACGCGCCCGGACACCAGGAGGTACAGCGTCGAGCCGCGTTCGTGTTGCGTCAGGATGAAGGTGCCCTTCGGCAGCTGCTTGTACCCCACGAACGACGACAGCGACTCGAGGTCGCCGGTCCCGAGGTCGGCGAAGATAGGCACTGCCCTGAGCTTCGGGATGATGTCCTTCGTAACGGTTCCCATGTGAGAAGTTATCGGTGTGACACTTGGCACACTTTAACGACCCGTACGCCGACCGGACGGGCGCCAGGACGTGCTAGGATGTGCGGGACCAGGCGCGAAGGAGCACGGTGCAGGGCATTCTGTTCGACCTCGACGGGACGCTGCTCGACATAGAGCTCGCCTCCTTCCTGCGCCGCTACTTCACCGCCCTCGAGAACGCGGCGTCCGGGGCCTTCCCCGGCCTGGACCTCGTCTCGGTGGTGCGGTCGTCGACGGACGCGATGCTGCGGCCGCACCCGGGAATGACGAACCGCGAGGCGTTCCAAGCGGACTTCCTCATGCGCACCGGGCACGACCTGGAGGAGCATCGGCCGACGTTCGAAGCGTTCTACCGCGACGACTTCCCCGCGCTCGCCTGCGGCGCCGGGCCCGCTCCCGGCGCACGGGAGGCGGTCGAGACCGCACTCGGGCTCGGGCTGAAGGCGGCGGTCGCCACCAACCCGATCTTCCCGATGACGGCGGTGCGCCACCGCATCTCGTGGGCTGGCCTCGACGACGTCCGCTTCCATGCGGTCACGGCGTACGAGGACATGCACGCCACGAAGCCGATGGCCGCGTACTTCCGCGAGACCGCCGCGCTGCTGGGAGCCCATCCGAGCGAGTGCCTGATGGTCGGGGACGACCCGGTCCTCGACCTTGCCGCCGCCGACGTCGGCATGCGCACGTTCTACGTGGGAGACGGGGACGTGCCGTGCGACTTCCGCGGCGGACTCGCCGACCTTGCCGCGCTGCTGCCTCGCCTCGTCGAGGGGGGCTAGAGGATCCTCCGACGGATGAGCGCTACCCAGGCCCCGTCGAGGCGCTGGTCGTAGTAGAAGTCGAACCGGCCCTTCGTCTCCTTGCGCAGCTCGATCTGATAGCCGAGACCGGCGGGCTCGTGATCGGCGATCACCACTATGCTGTCGTGGCAGTCGAGCTCGACGAACTTGTCGATGACCGAGAACACGATCGGCCGGCGCAGCGCGGGCGTGAGTCCTCGCGTATCGAGCACGAGACCCGATCCAGCGCTGTTCACCGGCCTTCTCCTCCCGGGACTCGGTCGACGCTACGAGCCGCCGTTCTCCTCGCCCTCGTACTCCTCGGCCAGCGCCGTGCCCGCGCATTCAGCCGTCTCCCGCGGGGTCATCGTCTCACGTTCGTCCCGACACCGCTCCCGGAGATCGGCGCGCCCTTCCTCGGGCCCTCCCGAGTCCGGCTTGTCCCACCGATCGTCGTCCGGGCCGAGGTCGTTCAGCCTGTCTTGTTCGCTCTCGCCCATGTCGATTCCTTTCGGCTCGTCGAAGAAACGGCAAATGAGCTGCCTCGACGGCGCCGCCCGATGGCAGGAGTACGCCTCCGAAGTGTGTAACATGCCAACGGCCGCGCCTCCGTGCGGCCCGGGGGGAAACCAGCGCCGGGACATGTGAAGGAGACAGACCGGCAACGACACGCGCCTTTCGTCGCGCCGCGTCACTCGGCTCCACGTCATATACCCGGGTCCCTCGTCGCATCCACTCGATCCGGCCCTCCGGGCGGGGGTCCGCACTGCCGCCCGATCGCTTGTGGAAGGATTCACAAGCCCGACGGCGAATATGGCAGGGGATCTCCGTTGTGTGGAACATTCGCGTCGGCGACCCGCACTCGGCCGGCACCGGCGGGGGCTCGCACGGCAGACAGGCCGACCGATGGAGGACCGGGGCGACGTGATCGCCGAACGGACGCTCACCGCTGTGATGCGGAAGCTGAACCGCAGGTTCATCGCGCACGACATCCCTGTGCGCGGATTCCCCTCCCCCAACCCGGGCAAGGAGTACGTGCTGTACTGCCACGTGCCGTTCTGCCAGCGGCTGTGCACCTATTGCGGCTTCAACCGCTTCCTGTACAACCACGAGCGGTCCACGAGGTACTACCGCTCCTTGAGGGAAGAGATGCGGATGGTGTCGCGCCTCGGCTACCGCTTCACCTCGATGTACATCGGCGGCGGGACGCCGACCATCCTGCTCGACGAGCTGTGCGAGACGATCGACCTCGCGCGCGAGCTGTTCGACATCCGCGAGGTCTCGTGCGAGACGAGCCCGAACCACCTCGGCCCGGAGCTGGTGGAGAAGCTGAGCGGCCGCGTGCAGCGCATGTCGGTGGGCGTGCAGAGCTTCGACGACGTGCTGCTCGATCAGATGGACCGCTACACGAAGTACGGGTGCGGCGAGGAGCTGTTCGAGCGCGTCCGCTCCGTCGCCGGAGCGTTCCGCTCGACGAACGTCGACATGATCTTCAACTTCCCGTCGCAGACTCCGGAGATGCTGCACCGAGACGTAGTGCTTCTGCGGGCGACAGGCGTGAACCAGACGACCTTCTATCCGCTCATGGCGTCGCCCGAGACCGGAAAGTCGCTGGCGCACACGATCGGGCGGATAAGCTACGCCAAGGAGCAGCGCTTCTACCGCATCCTGTGCGACGAGCTCTCGCACGACTTCGCGGCGTCGAGCGCCTGGACGTTCTCGAAGAGAGGCGGCGGGATGATCGACGAGTACATCGTCGACTACGACGAGTATCTCGGGATCGGGTCGGGCGCGGTGTCGTTCCTCGACGGCCGCGTCTACGGGAACACGTTCTCGCTCTCGGCCTACCATGACGCCGTCGACAACGGACGGCTGTCGGTGAGCACGTGCGGCAGGCGCTTCAGCAGGCGGGCGATGATGGCTTACCGCTTCGCAACGGAGCTGTTCGCCCTGAAGCTCGACAAGCGCGCGTTCCGCCGCGAGTTCGGACTGCGCGTGGAGGTCGCGATGGCGCCCGAGTACGCATGGCTCAAGGCGGCCGGCGCCTTCGAGCGCGACGACGAAGACCTCCTCACGCTCACCGACAAGGGCCGCTACCTGGTGCTCGTCATCATGCGCGAGATGCTCGCGGGGCAGAACGAGCTGCGCGACGTCATGCGGGCGGCGCTGCCCGCAGAGGAGCGCGAGATGCTCCTCGACAACGCGAACGCCGCAGTGACCGCCTGAGGCTCCCTGCCCGCGGCGCGGTGGCCGCGGCGTCCCTGCGTGCGGTAATCTTTGGGTGCCGCCGTCCGGCGGCGTGCAGCCTTGGGGAGGTTCCTTCATGCATCACGGCCGCGACCACGACATCGACGCGCTCCTCGCCTCTCGCGGTGTCTCGAGGCGCGACTTCCTCGCCTGGTGTGGTTCCGTCGCGGTGCTGCTCGGTGCGGGCGAGACGTTCGCGCCGCAGGTCGCCGCCGCGGTGTCGGCCGGGGCGACCAGGAAGCCGGTCGTGTGGCTCTCGCAGGGCCTGTGTACCGGGTGCACCGAGTCCATGGCGCAGATAGCGTTCCCCGACGTCCCCTCGCTCGTGCTCGACGTCCTCTCGATCGACTACTGGGAGACCGTCATGGCCGGCGCGGGGCAGGCGGCCGAGAAGGCTAAGACGGACGCGATCGAGGCCGGAGGGTACCTGCTGGTGGTAGAGGGCGCGCTCATGCGCGGATTCGGCGGCAACGCCTGCCGAATCGCCGGCAAGACGGGCCTCGAGCATCTCCGCGAGGCCGCCGCCGGAGCCGACGCGATCATCGCCGTGGGCAGCTGCGCCGTCGACGGCGGCTGGGTGCGGGCGGTCCCGCGCTCGGCGAAGACCGACGGCGTGGGCCTGAAGGACGTCCGCGAACTGCTGGGAGGCAAGCCGGTCGTCAACCTGCCCGGATGTCCCGTGAACCCCGAGTGGGTCGTCGCGGTCGCGATCGACCACCTGCTTCTCGGCAAGCTCCCCGCCCTCGACGCGCAGGGGCGCCCCAAGCTCATCTACGGGGCGACGATCCACGACAACTGCCCGCGCCGGGGGCACTTCGAGAACGGCGAGTTCGTGGAGGCGTTCGGGACGCCTGCCGAGGCGGCCGGATGGTGCCTGTACAAGATGGGGTGCAAAGGGCCGCAGACGGCGACGAACTGCCCGCTCGTCAGGTGGAACCGCAAGGCGAGCTGGTGCGTGGAGTCCGGCTCGCCGTGCATAGGCTGCGGAAACCTCGACTGGGTGTCGAAGGACGCGCCGTTCCTCGCGCGCATGCCTGACGTCATGGGCGTGCGGCCCGAGACCGTCGGCGCCGTCGCGGGCACGGCGGTGGTCGCAGGCCTCGCCGTTCACGGGGTGGCGCAGGCGATGACCGGCCGGATGGGCGGCGGCGGGCCCGAAGAGGGCGCAGGTCCGCAAGCGCCCACCGGAGCGGACGGGGGTGACGAGT
>JAJZPX010000015.1 GCA_021811025.1 Actinomycetes bacterium | reverse complement strand
ATCTCGCCGCACTCATGGAGCGGCTGAGAGACGCCGAGGCGGCACCGCTCGCCGCATGAGGACTTACGTGAGCGAACTTACGTTGTCGAGGACTAGCCGCGCTGCGCTTCCTGTCACCACTCTCTGCTACGCTCGACGGCGATGACCACACCGCTCGACATCCTCCAGCGCACCTTCGGCTACGACGCGTTCCGGCCTCGGCAGCTCGAGATCGTCGAGCACGTCGTCGCCGGGGGCGACGCGTTCGTGCTGATGCCGACGGGCGGCGGCAAGTCGCTGTGCTTCCAGGTGCCGGCGCTGCTTATGACCGGTACCGCGGTGGTGGTCTCGCCGCTCATCTCGCTCATGAAGGACCAGGTGGACGCGCTGCGCGCGAACGGCGTCGCGGCGGCGTACCTGAACTCGTCGCTGGCCGAGGGCGACGCGCGCGACACGCTGCGGCAGCTGCGCGCGGGCGAGCTGAAGCTGCTGTACGTCTCGCCGGAGCGTCTCATGATGCCCTCGACGCTCTCGCTGCTCGAGCGGCTCCCGCTGTCGCTCTTCGCGATCGACGAGGCGCACTGCGTGTCGACGTGGGGCCACGACTTCCGGCCGGAGTACGTGCAGCTCGGCGAGCTGCGGGAGCGCTTCCGACGGACGCCTCTCGTCGCTCTCACGGCGACCGCCGACGACACCACCCGCGCGGACATCCTCGAGCGCCTGCACCTGCAGGCGGCACGCGTGTTCGCGTCCGGGTTCGACCGGCCGAACATCCGCTATCGGGTGCTCGAGAAGACCGACCCACCGTCGCAGCTGGCCCGCTTCCTCAAGTCGCACGATCGCGAGGCGGGCATCGTGTACTGCCTGTCGCGCAAGCGCGTCGAGGACGTGGCCGCGCGGCTGCGCGCGCAGGGCGCGCGCGCGGAGGCGTACCACGCGGGGCTGTCCTCGGCCGAGCGGACGAGGGTGCAGGACGCGTTCCTGCGCGACGAGGCGGACGTGGTGGTGGCGACCGTCGCGTTCGGCATGGGCATCGACAAGCCGGACGTGCGGTTCGTCGTCCACTACGACATGCCGAAGAACATCGAGGGCTACTACCAGGAGACCGGCCGCGCGGGCCGCGACGGCGCACCCGCCGAGGCGCTGCTGCTGTTCGGGCTGCAGGATGTCGTGACGGCGCGGCAGCTCATCGAGGGCGACGGCGACAAGGACCCCGAGCGCGTGCGCGTGGAGCTGCACAAGCTCGACGCGATGGTGGCGTTCACCGAGGCGGTGTCGTGCCGGCGGCGCGTGCTCCTCGGCTACTTCGGCGACGAGGCGGAAGTGCCGGATGCCGGCTGCGGGAACTGCGACGTGTGCCTCGACCCGCCGGAAGTGTTCGACGGCACCATCGAGGCGCAGAAGGCGCTGTCGGCGGTGTGGCGCACGGGCCAGCGGTTCGGGGTGAAGCACGTGATCGACGTGCTGCGAGGGACGGGGACGGACGCGGTGCGCAAGTGGGGGCACGACGGGCTGCCGACGTTCGGTGTCGGGGCGGACGTGTCGGCCGACGGGTGGAAGTCGATCCTGCGGCAGCTCGTGCACCGCGGCTACCTGCGGCAGGACATCGCGGCGTACTCGGCGCTGAAGCTGACGGACGCGGCGTCGCCCGTGCTGCGCGGCGAGGAGCGGGTGACGCTCGCGCGCCCGCGCGCGAAGCCGCCGAAGCCACCGAAGGCGCCGAAGCGGCGGTCGCTGCGCGCGCGGTTCGAGGCGGGCGACCTCGACGTCGAACAGGAGCTGTTCGACCGCCTGCGGGAGCTGCGCCGGAAGCTGGCGGCGGAGGCGTCCGTTCCCGCGTACGTCGTCTTCACCGACGCGTCCTTGATGGACATGGCGGCGCACCAGCCGCGGACGCGCGAGGAGTTCCTCGCCGTGCACGGCGTGGGGGAGGCGAAGGCGGAGCGCTACGCGGAGGCCTTCCTCGCCGAGATCGCCCAGCGCGACCGGTAGGGGGTGCCTCGGGACGTGCCGAAGGCGATGTCGTGAGGGCGTGATAGGCTCGCGTGGGGACGCCGGAAGGGGAGGGGACATGGCGAAGGCGGGGTACTGCTCGAAGTGCGGGACGAACGTCTGGCTGACCGCGAGCTTTCAGTCCTTGGCGCCGCTCGTCGCCGCTTCCCTCGGCCTGCCGGCGCGAACCGCGTCCGTGACCCCCGCCGCCCCTCCGTCCCGTCACCTCTCGCCCGCATCCGGGAATCACTACGGGTCCTGGCCGAGCAGCGACGAGCGGGGGCGAACGTGGGACGACTCATCGTGCCGCTCGCGGAAGCGCTGGGCGTGTCGACCGCCGTCGTCGGCCGCAAGTCCGCGAACCTCGCGCGCCTGCGCGCCGAGGGCTTCCCCGTGCCGCCGGCGTTCGTCGTGACCACCGACGCGTACCGCGAGTTCGTCGCCGCGCCGCGGGTGGGCGAGGCGATCCGCTCGGCGCTCCTCGAGCCCGGTGCGCTCGAGGCGCGCTACCGCTCCGTCGCGGGCGCGATGCACTCGCAGCCGCTCCCGGCCGAGCTCGACGCGGCGCTCGACGGTGTCTGCCGCGAGGTGACCGCCGGCGGGGGAGCGATGGCCGTGCGCAGCAGCGGCACGCTGGAGGACGCCCCGAACGCGAGCTTCTCCGGCATGCTGTCCTCGGCCGTCGGCCTGACGCGGTGCGAGGACCTGCCGGACGCCGTGAAGGAGTGTTGGATCTCCGCGTTCCGCCCCCAGGTGAGTGCTTACGCGCGTGACTCGGGCGTGGACGAGCAGGCCCTCGAGGTCGCCGTGCTCGTGCAGCGCCTCGTGCCCGCCGAGCGCGCCGGCCTCGTCTTCACACGCGATCCCGTCAACCGCTACGGGAACGACGTCGTCGTCGAGGCGACCTACGGGCCGGGCGAGGACGTCGTCTCGGGCGAGGTGACGCCCGAGCGCTACGCGTACGACCCGCGCGACGGGCGCGTGATGGTGCGAAAGCTGGCGCCTCGGCCGGGGCGCGAGGCCGAGCCGGAGGCACACGAGCGGCGCCTGGACGACGGCGAGGTCGCGGAGCTCGCCGGCTGGGCGCTGCGAGCGGAGGACATCCTCGGCGGGCCGCAGGACGTCGAGTGGGCGTACGGCGAGGGGCGCTTCTGGATCCTGCAGTCGCGGCCGCTGGTGTTCTCGCCGCGCGAGGAGCGCGTGTTCCCGCAGGTCGAGGAGCAAACGGTGCTGCTGCACGGCTCGCCCGCGAGCCCGAGCGTCGGCTCGGGCACTGTTTGCGTGACCTCCGGCGATGCGCTGCCGAACGACCTCGCCTCGTGCGTCGCCGTGGTGAAGCGCCTCACGAACGAGCTGGCCGTCCGCCTGCACGGTGCGGCCGCCGTCATCGCCGAGGAGGGCGGCGCGACCAGCCACGGCGCGAACATCCTTCGCGAGTTCGGCGTGCCCGTCATCATCGGCGCTCGCAGCGCGACGACCCGCCTGCGCAGCGGCACGATGGTGACCGTCGACGGGTTCCGCGGGGCGGTGTACGAGGGGGATCTCTCGCTTACGCCCGAGGGGCTCGAGGACGTTCCGGACACTCGCACGAAGGTCTTCGCCTCGGTCATCGTGCCCGAGAAGGCGTCGGTGGTCGCGCAGGTGGCCGACGGCGTCTCCTCGCTCCGCGACGACTACTTCCTGCTGCGCTCAGGGGTGCACCCTTCCGAGATGATCAGGCGCGGCCGGGGGCCCGAGCTCGAGGAGACCATCGTCCGGGGCATCCGCCGTACGCTTGAGCTCTTCGACGGCAAGCCCGTCTGGTACAAGCTGATGGACGCGCCCAGCGACGAGTTCCGGCGGCTCGCGGGGGGCGAGGGCGAACCGGACGAGCCGAACCCGCTGCTGGGGTGGCGCGGCATCGGCCGCGAGCTCGCGGAGCCCGAGATGCTCGAGCTGGAGCTGCGGGCGATCGCGCGCGTGGTCGCCGAGGGGCGCCGCAACCTCGGCGTGAAGCTGCCGTTCGTGCGGTTCGTCTCGGAGTTCGAGGAGGGCTTGAAGGCGGTGCGGCGGGCGGGGATGCACCCGGGCGAGGACGTTGCGGTGGGGTTGTCGGTGGAGACGCCGGCGGTGGCGCTGCGGCTGCGCGACTTCCTGGACGCGGGCACGGGATTCGTCAGCGTCGGGGTGAGCGACCTCACGATGTGCGTGCTCGCGCTCGACCGCGAGAGCTCGCGCATCGCCGACCGCTTCGACCCGTCGCATCCCGCAGTGGCGTACATGTTGGAGGCGATCGCCGAGTCGGTGCGGAGCGGCGGCGTGTTCGCCTGCGCGACGGGCGAGGCCGCGCGCGACCCCCGGCTGCTGCCTCGGCTCCTCGGCATGGGTTACGACGCGATCGGCGTGTCGCTCGCGTACTTCGTCGACGTCAAGCGACGGATACGCGCGATCGAGTCCGCTCGGGCCCTCGCCGGCGTTCGGTGACGGCGCCGCCGATCGGCGGTAGACGGACGGCCGAGTGGCAGGCGGTAGACGGAAGGCCGAGTGGTAGGCGGCGACCCTCTCCGAAACGTGACACCACCCGTGACACCGAATGTGACACCACCGGTGCCACCAGTGACGGCGCATACGACACCACTTGTGACACCAGCGGTGGTGTCACCTCCGCAGCACCTGCGCCTCCCTCGCCTGCCGATCTCAGGCGCGCGCGTCTCCTACCGCTCCTCGACCTTCTCCCACGGCAGCCTGTCGGCCGGCCACCCCGGCTTCTCCTCGGCCGGGTAGCCGATCGCGAGCATCGCGTCGACGCGCATCTCGGGCTCGAGCGCGAGCAGCCCCCGCGCGACGTCCTCGGCCAGCCGTCCTTCGGCGTCGAAGCGGTCTCCGCGTATCTGGATCCAGCACGACCCGAGGCCGAGGCTCGTCGCCGTGAGCTGCAGGATCGTCGCGGCGATCGCGCAGTCCTCGACCCATACGTCGGAGACGCGCTCGTTCGCGCAGACGACCACGCCGAGGGGCGCAGTGGTGAGGAAGTCGGCGTACTGTCGCTTCGCGTGCGACAGCTTCTCGAGGAGCTCGGGGTCCGTCACGAAGAAGAATCGCCATGGATGGCGGTTCTGCGACGTCGGCGAGCGCAGAGCCGCCTCCTTCAGCTGCGCGATGAGCTCGGGCTCGATCGGGCGGTTCGCATAGCGGCGAATGCTGCGGCGCTTGCGAAGGGTGTCGAGCATGGCGGCGCCTCCTGACGTCTCGGTCGGGATGAGTATCCCACCCGCCGTTCCGATTCCGGCAAGGTTCCTGTCAGACCGCCGTGCCATACTCGCATCGGCGGCGGCAGGTGGAGGTGCGGGTGATGGCGTCGTTGTCGAAGTCGAGGTTCCAGCTGGGGCTGCAGTGCGAGAAGCTGCTGTGGCTCAAGTGCAACCGTCCGGAGCTGGCGGACCCGGTCACCGAGGTGCAGCAGCACGTGTTCGACACGGGCACGCGCGTGGGCGAGCTCGCGCGCGAGCGGTTCCCCGGTGGGGTGCTGATCGCCGAGGACCACACGCAGTCGGCGCGGGCGCTCGAGACGACGACGCGGCTGATGGCCGACGACCCGCCGCGGGTGCTGTTCGAGGCGGCGTTCGTGCACGCGGGCGTGTTCGTGCGGCCGGACGTGCTCGTCCGCGTAGGGGACGCGTGGGAGCTCGTCGAGGTGAAGTCGGGCACGAGGGTGAAGCCCGAGAACATCACGGACGTCGCGGTGCAGATGTGGGTGCTGGAGGGCGCGGGGCTGAGGGTGCGCCGCGCGCACCTCATGCATCTGGACAACACATACGTGTACCAGGGCGGCGGCTACGACCTCAGGCGGTTGTTCGCGATCGAGGAGGTGACGTCGGACGCCCGCGCGTGGCTCCCGGCGTTCCCCGAGCTCGTAGCGCACATGCTCGAGACGATCGACGGGCCGGAGCCGGTGCGCCGCATCGGGAAGCACTGCGAGAAGCCGTATGCGTGCGCGTTCTTCGGCCACTGCCATGCGTCGCTGCCCGAGCGGCCGATCACCGCGCTCCCGCGAGTGAGCGACGAGCTGATCGCGGCGCTTCTCGACGCGGGCATCACGAGCATCGGCGACATCCCGCCGTTCTTCCCGGGCCTCACTGCCGCACAGCGCGCCGTCTGCGAGACCGTGCGGCGCGGCACTCCGCGCTTCGCGCCCGGGCTGCAGGCGGCCTTCGCGCGCCTGCGCCACCCGATACACTTCCTCGACTTCGAGACCATGATGCCGGCGCTGCCGCTCTATCCCGGCACGCGGCCGTTCCAGCAGGTGCCCTTCCAGTGGTCGGACCACGTGCTGGCGGCAGACGGCGCGCTCACACATCTCGAGTTCCTCGCGCAGCCCGGTCCCGACCCGCGGCCCAAGTTCGTCCAGACGATGCTCGAGGCGCTCGGCGAGGAGGGCAGCGTCGTGGCGTATCACGCGTCGTTCGAGGACTCGCGCCTGCGCGAGCTCGCCGACGCGCTGCCGGGACACGCGGACGCGCTCGCGCGCGTGAGGGCGAGGCTGTTCGACCTCGAGAAGCCGGTGCGAGACTTCGTGCAGCACCCCGAGCTGCTGGGCCGCAGCTCGATCAAGGTCGTGCTGCCGGCGCTCGTCGGCACGCTCAGCTACGACGACCTCGGGATACATGAGGGCGGGACGGCGTCGCTGCGCTACTTGCAGTGCGCGCGCGGCGACGTCTCGGCCAAGGTCCGGGACGCGATCATGGCCGACCTCAGGGCGTATTGCGCGACGGACACCCTGGCGATGGTCGAGCTGCACCGGGTTCTGCAGGGAGAGGAGGCAGCGTAGCGGGCACGACGAGCGCGTGGGGAGTGCGTCGGCTGTCACTTCCTGCCTGAACAGGAGTAGAATCTCTAGCACCTTCACAGCAGGCTCGCACAAGACCGCAACCTGTGTCTTCGACGTCGGGGGGAGGCTTCGTCGGAGAAGGCCCCGTCCGACGCGATGGTGACCGCAAGGTTGATGGCTTGTGAAGGAGAACGAGCGGCCCCGGCAGTGGGCCTTGATCACGTCCATGCTGGACGAGCCCGAGGCGCTGAAGGCGAGCGTCGAGGGTTCCGCTCGTCCTGATGTCCGAGCCCGCCCGGTCCCGTTCTCGGCCGACGATCTTCTCGAGCGCCCGTGGTGGGAGCCCGTGCTCGTACGGCTCGCGGACGTCGTGGTCGCCGCGCTCATGCTGGTGCTGTCAGCCCCCGTGATCGTGCTCGTCGCGCTCGTCATCCGGCTCGACTCCCCCGGCAAGGCGGTGTTCAGGCAGTTCCGCGTTGGGCGCGACCTCGCCCCCTTCGTCTTCTACAAGTTCCGCACCATGTACGAGGACGCCCGCGAACGCTTTCCCGAGCTGTACGAGTACCGGTACACGGGCGAGGACATGCTCGCGATGCGCTTCAAGATCGAGAACGATCCTCGCCTCACGCGTGTGGGGAGGAGGCTGCGCAAGACGAGCCTCGACGAGCTGCCCAACCTCCTCAACGTCATCCTCGGCGACATGAGCCTCGTCGGGCCCCGGCCCGAGATCCTCGAGATGGTGCAGTACTACGAGCCGTGGCAGCGCATGAAGTGGCACGTCAAGCCGGGTGTCACGGGACTTGCGCAGGTGCAGGGTCGCGGCTACCTGACCTTCCAGGAGACGGTGCACTGGGACGTGCGCTGGGTCTTCGAGCGGTCGCCGTCCCTCTACTTCCGGATACTGCTGCGCACGGTCCGCACCGTGCTCCACGGGATGGGGGCGTTCTAGCCGTGCGCGTCCTCCTCGTCAACGCGATCGACCAAAGCCGCGGCATCGAGTCGCTGTTCCCGCCGCTGGGCCTCGGCTATCTCGCCGCATGGCTGCGTGAGCGGGTCGAGGGCGTGGAGGTCCGCGTCGTCGACGACGGTGTCGAGCACGAGATCGACGCATTCCGGCCGAACGTCGTGGGTATTTCGGCCGTTTCCCAGAACTACGGCACCGCACAGCGGCACGCGCGGCTGGCGAAGACGCGCGGGCTGCCGGTGGTCGTCGGCGGCGTTCACATCTCGATGCTGCCCGCCAGCCTCTCGTCCGAGATGGACGTGGGCGTGATCGGCGAGGGTGAGGAGACGCTGGTCGAGTTGCTCGGAGCGCTCGCCGGCGGCAGCTTCGACCGCGAGCGGCTGAGCGCGATCCCGGGAGTCGTCTACCGCGACGGAGACGGGGAGCTGGCGCTCACTCCACCCCGCGAGCCGTTCGAGCCGCTGGACCGGCTGCCGCTGCCCGCCCGCGACCTGCTGGCCGTCCCGCACGGCGGGACGTGCCACCTCTTCTCCAGCCGCGGCTGCCCCTATCGCTGCGTCTTCTGCGCGTCCAGCAGGCTCTGGCCGCGAGCGCGAGCGTTGTCGGCGGAGTACGTCGTGCGCGAGATCGGGACGCTCGCCAAGCGGTACGCGCCCCGCCAGATCGTCTTCTACGACGACCTGTTCGTCCTCGATCGCCGCCGCCTGCGCTCCATCGTCGAGCTCGTCGAGGCAGAGCGCATCGGCGAGCGTGTCGAGTTCGCCGTCTCGGTGCGCGCGAACCTCGTAGACGAGGAGGTCGCAGACCTGCTGAAGCGGATGAACGTCACCGCCGTGAGCATGGGCCTCGAGTCCGGGTGCGAGACCACGCTGGCGTTCCTGAAGCCCCACGTGACGGTCGAGGACAACCGGCGGGCGGTGTCGCTCCTGGACCGGATGGGGTTCGCGGTCAACGCGAGCTTCGTCATCGGCTCGCCGGACGAGAGCCGGGCCGAGATCGAGGAGACGCTGCGTTTCATCGAGAACGCGCCGCTGAACCTCGCCGAGACCTACATCCTCACGGCGTATCCCGGGACACCGGTGTGGGACTACGCGCTCGAGCGGGGGCTCGTCTTCGACGACATGGACTGGGGCCGGCTGGCGCTGGGCGTCGAGGACGCCTCGTCCTTCGTCCATCTTTCGCGCCGGCTCACCCGCGAGGAGCTCTTCGGCTTGTACCGCGCCGCGCAGCGGCTCGCGAAGTGGAAGCGGCGGTCGTCGCTGGCGCGGCAGGCGTGGCGCAACCCGCGCCGGGTCGTCCCGTTCCTTGTGAGGAGGATCGCCTCGATGCGCTCGTAGACGAGGACAGGATTGCGATGGACCTCTCGATCGTGGTGGTGAACTACAACGCGGCGGACCAGCTGAAGCGGTGTCTGTCCTCCATATATGCGAACGCCGAGGGCGTGGCTCTCGAGGCGATCGTCGTCGACAACGCGTCGTCGGACGGCAGCGCGGACATGGTGGCCGCGCGCTTCCCCCAGGCGCGCCTCATCCGCAATACGGCCAACCTCGGCTACACGAGGGCGAACAACGCGGGGATAGCCGCCGCGCGCGGCGAGCTCGTGCTGCTCCTCAACAACGACACCGAGATCCTGCCGGGCGCCCTGGCCGGCCTCGTCGCGTTCCTGCGCGAGCACGCCTCGGTCGGCGCCGCCGCGCCACGCCTGCTCAACGGCGACCTCACCCTGCAGGCGAGCGTGCGGAGCTTCGCGACGGCGCTCACACCGCTCCTCGGCCGTCGCTCGCCACTGACGAGGCTCTTCCCCGGCAACCGTTTCTCCCGGCGCTACCTGCTGCACGTGGACCGCGACCTCGCTCGGCCCTCGGAGGTCGACGTGGCGTCCACCGCGTGCCTGATGGTGAGGAAACGGGCGCTCGAGGAGATCGGGGGGTTCGACACGGACTTCTTCTGCTACTGGTCGGATGCGGATCTCTGCGCGCGGCTGAAGAAGCTGGGATGGGGCATCGTGTGGGTTCCCACGCTCAGGGTCGTCCACGACGAGCACAACGGCGGGGCGCGATCGGACGCGCCCAGGTCGCGCCGCTCGATCGTGGACTTCCACCGGGGCGCGTATCTCTACTACGTCAAGGACCGCCTGCGCTTCCGCTTCTCCCTGATGCGCCTGGCGGCGCTCGCGGGGCTGTCCCTCGCCTGCGCCCTCGAGCTGCTGCTCGCCGCGCTTCGGCCTCTTGCGGCGGCGCGCTCGCGCTTCGTGAACCCGGCGCGGAGCCCGGCCGCGGCCGCCGTCATCCGCGCCCTCGCCGCCGCCGCGGTGCTGCTGTTGGCGGTGCTGCTCGCGCTGAACTCGCGCGCCGTCGCGGGTACGCTGCTGCCGCCGCCGCTCCGCCCGGCCCCGGGGACGAGCGCGGCTTCGGCCGAGGCGTCGTGGACGGCGGGGGAGCCGCCGGGCGCGGGCGAGACGAGCGAGACGTCGTTCTTCGTGCCGACGGGGCTGCCGTGGCGATCGTCGCCGGTGCTCGTGGAGGCGGCTCCGTACGCCGAGCCGCGCCTGCCCGCGCTCGGCGATCCCTTCGCGACGGCGTCAGTGGCCCACGCGGTCGGAATGACCGCGTACCTGCTCGACGAGCCAGACCGCGTAGAGACCAGGATCGCGGCGCTCAAGGAGCTCGGGGTCAAGTCGGTGCGCATGGACTTCCGGTGGGACATTATCGAGCCGGAGCGCGGCCGGTGGGAGTTCGACCGGCTGGATCACGCGGTCAGGCGTCTCGGCGAGAACGGGATCGACGTCCTCGCCGTCCTGTGCTTCACGGCCCCCTGGGCGTCCTCGGGCCCCGCCGGCGCACCGTACGACGAGCGCGTCTCGTGGCCTCCCGCGGACATCTCGGACTACGAGCGGTTCGTCACCACCGTCGTCTCCCGGTACCCCGGCATCTCGCGCTGGCAGGTCGGCACGGAGCCGGACCTCGACACGTTCTGGTACCCGGAGCCCGACCCGGTCGCGTTCGCGCGCCACTTCAAGACGGGCGCTCGGGCGGTCAAGCGAGAGAACCCGTCGGCCACGGTCGTCTTCCCGGGCCTGACCTCGCCCGGCAAGCTCGGCTTCCTCGAGAAGGCGCTCGGTGAGGGCGTCGCGGACTTCGCGGACGTCTTCGCGTACCACAACTACTCCCAGACGGCCGAGGGAGTGCTGCGCGAGGAGGTGGCCTGCTTCGTCGACCTCGTCCGCCGCGGCTGTCCGGAGCCGAAGGAGTGCTGGTTCACCGAGATGGGGTGGTCGACGTACGACGCGTCGCTCGTGAGGCCCGACGAGCGCAACATCCCCGCCGTCGACGAGAGGACGCAGGGCGAGAACCTCGTGAAGCGCCTCGTGCTCGCGAACGAGCTGCCGCTGGCGAGGACGTTCGTGTGGGAGCTGTCGGACGCCGGGACCGACGCGGGCGCGCTGCTCTTCCACCTCGGGCTCATGCGATGGGACCTGAGCCGCAAGTCCGCGTTCGCGAACGTCGCGGCGGTCATGCCGCTCGTCGGCGACGGGCGATCGGTCCCGCCGATCCTCGTGACCGCCAGCCCCTCGTCCGAGGCGCTCGAGGTGCACGTGACCGAGGGCGGCGGGGGGTCGCTGGGTGTCGCCGTCTGGACCCGCGGCACGAGCCGCGTCTCGGTTCGCCTCGCCACCGACGACTACGCGCAGCCGGTCGAGGTGGGGCTCGACGACGGGGCGACGACGCCGGTCGGGGAAACCGCGGCGCGCGGCGGCGTCGAGCTGGCGCCGCTCACAGCATCCGTCCGCCCGCGCCTCTTCACGCTCTCGCGGCCGAGGCTCTACAACACCCCGAGCGCCTTCACGACGCGCGCGGGGACGTCGGTCGCCTTCGGCCTCGAGCATGCGGCTCCGGTGTCGCTGAGGGTCCTGGACGCGCGCGGGCACCTCGTCCGATCGCTCGTCGAGGGGGAAGCGTGCGCTGCCGGTGCCCACATCGTGCGCTGGGACGCGCGCGACGACCGGGGAGCGCGGGTGCCCGACGGCACGTACACGGCCGAGCTCGAGGCGGGCGGCGAGACGCTCCGCAACGCGATGGCCGTCGACGGCCGGGCGCCCGAGGTGACGGCGATCGACACGCGGCAGGCGGTGGAGGTGCCCGAGGGGGATGACATGCCCTTCCTGTTCGTGCCGGTGACGTTTCGCCTGTCCGAGCCGGCGAAGGTGGCGCTCGACGTATTCGACGACGCGGGCCGGCCGTACTCGCACGTCGAGGTCCCCGCCATGCAGCCGGCGGGAGAGGCGCGCGCGGAATGGACGGTGCCGGCTTCGGACATCCATGAAGGCGTGTACTGGGTGCGCGTCACCGCCACGGACGCAGCCGGGAACGCGCGCACCGCGACCGCGGCCACGCCACTGCGGCTCGATCTCACCGCGCCCGGGCTGGGCAAGGCCGGCTGGGAGACGGCCGCGTTCTCCCCGAACGGCGACGGCCGCCTCGACACCGACGTCTTCGGCTACAGCCTCTCGGAGGCGGCGAACGTAGTCGCGTGCGTTCGCGATTCGCTCGGCAGGGAGCGCTACCTCTTCGTCGACACGGGCGAGGCTCCCGGGAGGTACGAGTACGCGTGGGACGGCAGGGCGTACGACCCGGCCACGGACGCGCTCGAGTGGATGCCGGACGGCACGTACGAGCTCGAGCTGACGGCGATCGACTGGAGCGGCAACCAGGCGACGGCCAGGGCGAAGGTCACGATCGCCGGCTCGGCCGAGTGGAGCCCGGGCTACACGCGGACCGTGACGGTCGTCGCGCCGTCCCCGCCGCCGTCTTGCTGGGGCGACGTCCGCCGGGTGCGGTTCACCGAGATCGAGCGGTCCGCCGCCGACGGCGGCGGGCGGGCGATGCGCGTCGACTACGAGCTCGCGCGCGACTCCTCGGCGATCCTCGCGGTGAGGAACCTCGCGGGCGAGGTGTTCTACGTTGCGACGTTCGCGAACGCCGCCCGCGGCGAGCACTCGTTCGTGTGGGACGGCCAGGCGTTCGACCCGGAGACCCGGACGCAGGTACGGCTGCCGGACGGCACGTACGCGTACTGGCTCGACGCTAGGACGCCGAAGGGGTCGGCCGGCGGCGCGACCGGCGGCGTGAACGTGCGCGTGGGCGGTGGGGGCTGATGGAGCTGTCCGTCGTCGTCGTCAGCTGGAACGTGGCGGAGCTGCTGCGCGAGTGCCTCGTCTCGCTCGAGCAGCATCTCGCGACGCACGAGGTCGAGACGATCGTGGTCGACAACGCGTCGTCGGACGCGACCGTGCGGATGCTCTGCAGCGAGTTCCCGCAAGTGAGAGTCATCGCGAACGAGGGCAACGTCGGCTTCGCGGCCGCCGCCAACCAGGGCGTGCGGGCGAGCGGCGGCCGGCTGGTGCTGCTGCTGAACCCCGACGCGCGCCTCACGGAGGACTCCTTCGCCCGCCTGTGCGACGCGCTCGAAGGGCACGCCGGCGCCGGCGTCGCCGGGCCGCGGCTCGTCGACGGCGCGGGGCGGCCCGCGCTCGGCGCGGGCGGCTCGTTCCCGACGCCGGCCACGGTGCTGGCCACAGCGCTCGGGCTGCACAGGCTCTTCCCGCGCTCGCGATGGTCTCGCGGGATCTGCCTCTCACGGGACGAGCCGGAGCGGCGCGAGATCGACTGGGTGTCGGGCGCGTGCATGCTCGTGAGACGCGAGGTGCTCTCGGACGTCGGCGGCTTCGATGAGCGCTTCTTCCTGCTATGCGAGGACGTCGACTTCTGCCGGCGGGCGCGGGAGGTGGGGTGGACGACGCTGTACGTCCCGGAGACGACGGTCGTGCACCACGAGGGGAGCAGCATCGGCCGGCAGGACGACGAGCTGCTGCTCGCGAACGCCGGGAGCCTGCGCGCCTACCTCGCCGCTCGGCACGGCCGACTGGCGAGCGCGCTCATCCTCCTGCCGCTGCGGCTCAACTACACGGCGAAGCTCGCGGTGCTCGGCGCGTCCTACCTCGTGCGCCGCACGCCCGCGGGCCGGCACCGCCTGCTGCTCGTGCGTAAGCACCTGAGGATCCTCGCGGGGAGGCCGCCGCGGCCCGAAGGGAGGGCGGCGTGAGGATCGGGATCGACGGCCACTACATCGGGCGTAACGACAGCGGCAACGAGCGCCAGGTCACGAGCCTTATCCGCGCGTTCGCCTCTCTCGACGGCGGCCACCGCTACTCGGTCTACGTCGCGAACCGCGGCGTGCTCGACGCCCCGCCTGTCGCGGCCGAGGCCGTCGACTACCGCTACGTGGGCTCCTCGCCGCTCGTCCGCGTCCCGCTGAGCCTGCCTCGCGAGCTCAGGGCGCGGCCGGTCGACCTGCTTCAGGCGGCGTACAACGCGCCGCTCTTCGTCCCGTGCAGGCTCGTGCTGCTGCTGCCGGACATCTCGTGGGCGGTCATGCCGCACCTCTTCCCGCGCCTCATGGCTCGCCAGATCGCGCTCCGGGCGAGGAGCGACGTGCGGCGGGCCGAGCGGGTCGTGGTGATGTCGCGGGCGATGCGCGACGAGGTGATCGCGCACTACCGCCTGCCGGACGAGAAGGTCGCCGTCGTCCCCCTCGGCGTGGACGGCCGCTTCCGGCCGCTCGACCGCGCCGGGGCCGCCGCCGTCGCCGAGCGCTACGGCGTCCGCGGCCCCTTCGTGCTGTGCGTCGGCGACCTGCAGCCGCGCAAGAACCTGCCGCGGCTGCTCGAGGCGTTCGCGGGGCTCCGCCGCGAGGGGGCGCAGCACTCCCTCGTCGTCGTCGGGAAGAAGGCGTGGAGGTACGCGGACGTGTTCGAGGCGGTGGAGCGCCTCGGCCTGGGCGACGCGGTCACGTTCGCCGGCTACGTGCCCGAGGACGACCTCGTCGCCTTCTACAACGCCGCCGACCTGCTCGTCTACCCCTCGCTCTACGAGGGCTTCGGCTTCCCGCTGCTCGAGGCGATGGCTTGCGGCACGCCGGTCGCGCACTCGGACGAGCCAACCCTTCGCGAGACCGCCGGGGACGCCGCGGTCCTCTTCGACCCGCTCGACCCGGCGAGCATCCGCTCGGCGATATCGGACGCGCTCGGCGACGCCGCGCTGCGCTACCGCCTGCGCGAGAAGGGCCTCGAGCGGGCGCGCGAAATGTCGTGGGAGTCGAGCGCCCGCCGGCTGATCGAGCTATACCGCGGGATCGTGGAAGGGTAGGGGAGCGCATGGAGCCGAGACGCCTGCGCCACGCCCGAGCGCTCCTCTTGCGCTCCGACCTCCGCCGCGCGCGCAACGCCGCGCTCGTCGAGTCGGAGTACCGGCGCAGGAAGGTCGAGCTGCG
>JAJZPX010000014.1 GCA_021811025.1 Actinomycetes bacterium | reverse complement strand
TCCTATCCGATTCGCCTCGCTCCGGTGTTGCTTTTCAAAACGGCTGCTCCAGTGTCGGCTGCAGTCTCATCAGAAGCGGCATCGGCTAGATTACCACCCTGCCACGTGGCGTGCAACACTCTCGCCTGCTTCCGAGCTGGGGGATTCTCCCCTGTACGGCGCTCGCCGAAACATCGCGCCGCCGTACGGTGGCCTTTCCGGGCCGCACGGCCCCGATCACCCATCGGCGACCCGTGCGGGCCGTCCTCTCCGGGCTCAAGGCCGTGTCGGGAGATGCAATCCCCGTGCCATCCCCGCCGTGAGGCTGCCGCTTTGAGAGCCGCACCGAAGGTGCAAGCCGTATGCCATCTCAGGCTTCGCCCGACACCTGCGCCCACCTTCGACGCCCGACCTGCCAGGGCTTCCCGACGGCCGCGTGCCAGGGCATCTCGTACCCGCCCTTCGGCAGGACTTCACCTCCGAGGCGCACCGCGCCTTCGTCGATCTTCCGGCGGCCTTCGGAGGACGTGGGCACCAGGCCGAGCTCCTTGAGCAGGCGCGGCACGTAGCAGGCCTCCTCCGGCTGCCATTTGACGAGCAGATCGTTCTCATGGCAAGCGACGAACACCGCCATCCTGTCGAATTGCGGGATCGCCTCCGGCGCCGCATGCTCCTTGAACACACGGTCGAACCCGGTCTCCGCCCCGTCCGCTGCCGGCTCGCCGTGGTAGAGCATGACGATCTCGCGCGCGAGGCGCCGCTTCGTGGACGCCGGATCCGCCCGACCGTCAGCCAGCGCCGCCTCGATGCGGTCCGCCTCCTCGACGGAAAGAGCCGTCGCGAGCCGGAAGTACTTCGGCATGAGCGCGTCCGGGACGGACATCACCTTCCCGAACATGTCCGCGGGCGAGTCCGTGAGCCCGACGTAGTTGCCGTAGCTCTTGCTCATCTTCTGCACGCCGTCGGTGCCTTCGAGGAGCGGGAGCGTCAGGGCCACCTGGGGGGACATTCCGAGCTTCTCCATGAGCTCGCGCCCGGCGAGCAGGTTGAACAACTGGTCGGTGCCGCCGATCTCGACGTCCGCCCTGACCGCGACGGAGTCGTATGCCTGCGCCACAGGGTAAAGGAACTCGTGGAGGGAGATGGATTGCTGCTTCTCGTAGCGGTTCCGGAAGTCCTCGCGCTCGAGTATGCGCGCGACGGTGAACTGGCTCGTCAGCCGCAGCAGCTCCGCGAACCCGAGGGGCGCCAGCCACTCGGAGTTGCGCACGAGCTCCGTGCGCCGGGGATCGAGGATGCGGAACGCCTGGTCGACGTATGTCTCGGCGTTGTCGTCGATCTGCTCCTTCGACAGGGGCGGACGCGTGGCATTCCGGCCCGAAGGATCGCCGATGAGCGCCGTGAAGTCGCCGATGATGAGCACGACTGTGTGGCCGAGGTCCTGGAACTGCCGCAGCTTCCTCAGAGGCACCGCGTGCCCGAGGTGGAGGTCGGGAGCGGTGGGGTCGACGCCGAGCTTCACTCGCAGCGGGCGGCGCGCAGCCAGCTTGCTTGCCAGGTCGGCTTCGGGGACGAGGTCGGCTGTGCCGCTCTTGATAATATGGAGCTGTTCTGCGGGCGATACCAAACCGAGACGACCTCCGTGGTCGGCTGCCGTTCGCAGGCCATACTATCATGTACGCTTCGCGCGACAGCGCACCCACGGAAGCCCCCGCGGCGCGTGTCGCGCGCACTCGAGCAGGTGTGATGGACGGACCCTCATTCGAACGCCCCCCGCTGCGTCGGCCGCCAGATGGCGACGGACGCGCCGCTCGCGTCACGCGTGGAAAGCGGCCGAGGCGTCCGGCAAGGACGCGCCGGCCTGCTCCGCGCCGGGCCGGAAGCGGCCGCAAGAACGGCGCGGAACCGCGGCGGGGATGGCGGATCGCCCTGCTGGCGCTCCTCCTCGCCGCGATCGGCGTCGCGGTGGTGGGCTGCTCGGTGTACTCATCGATGCTCGGCCAACTCCCCGACCCGTCCAAACCACTGAAGGGACGCGACCAGACGTCTCGCGTGCTCGACCGCAACGGGCGGGTCATCGCCGAGCTGTTCGCAGAGCAGGACCGTACCGACGTGAAGCTCTCCGACATTCCCGTCGCGCTTCGGCAGGCCGTCGTGGCCACGGAGGACGAGCGCTTCTACCAGCATCCGGGGGTCGACGTCTGGGGGACCGCGCGAGCGCTGTGGACCGACATCGTGCAGGGGCGGCAGGCCCAGGGCGGATCGACGATCACGCAGCAGTACGTGAAGAACGCCTTCACGAACCAGGAGCGGACGGTGAAGCGCAAGGTCCAGGAGGCGACGCTCGCCTACCAGGTCGAGAAGCGCTACGGCAAGGACCGCATCCTCGAGATGTACCTGAACACCATCTACTTCGGGCACGGCGCGTACGGAGTGGAGCGCGCGTCCGAGGTGTACTTCGGCAAGCCCGTCGGGAAGCTCGACGTCGCCGAGTGCGCGATGCTCGCAGGCGTCATCAAGTCACCCGGCCGCTACTCGCCCCGGATGAATCCGGATGCGGACAAGGCGCGACGGCGCACCGTCCTGCGACAGATGCTCGACCAGGGCTACGTCGACGACGCCACGTTCCGCTCGGCCGACGCCGAGGGCTTCAAGCTCGCTCCGCCCGGCAAGTCCGGGGCCCTGGCCCCGTACTTCGTCGAGTACGTCAAGAACTCGCTCGTCGAGCGGTTCGGGGCCGACCAGGTCTTCCGCGGCGGACTGACCGTTCGGACGACGCTCGACCTCGACATGCAGCGGGCGGCCGAGAAGGCCGTCGCGCAGACGCTCGACCGCAAGGGCGACCCGTCCGCTGCGCTCGTCGCGATCGATCCCTCGACGGGCGAGGTGCGCGCGATGGTGGGCGGGACCGACTTCGACACTCAGCAGTACAACGTCGCGGTGCAGGGGCATCGGCAGCCGGGCTCGGCGTTCAAGCCGTTCGTCCTCGTCGCCGCGCTCGAAAGCGGCGTGTCGCCGGAGCAGACGTTCGAGTGCGGGCCTGTCGAGCTGACGCCCGAAGGAGCGACGGCGCCGTGGAAGGTGACCGGCGCGGGCGGCGACCGGAGCGGCCCCATGCGGCTGCGGGAGGCCACCGAGAAATCCGTGAACTCCGTCTTCGCCCAGCTCATCCTCGAGCTCGGCCCCAAGAAGGTCGCGGACGCCGCGAAGGCACTCGGCATCGTCACGCCGGTCACGCCGCTGCCCGCCATCGCCCTCGGCGGCCTGGAGCAGGGCGTCTCGCCGCTTGAGATGGCGTCCGCGTACGGCACTCTCGCGAATGGAGGGGTCCGCGAGGCGCCCCACGGCATCGACGAGATCAAGGATCCGAGCGGGAAGGTGCTCTTCGACGGCAAGGTCAGGGGGCAGCGGGCGATCAGCCCGGCCGTCGCCTATCTCACGACCGACATGCTGCGAGGCGTCATCGCTCGCGGGACCGGAACCTCGGCCGACATCGGCAGGCCGGCGGCGGGGAAGACAGGCACCACGCAGGCGTACCGCGACGCGTGGTTCGCGGGCTACACCCCACAGCTCTCCACGGCCGTCTGGGTCGGCTACCCGGAGGCAGCGAAGGAGATGACGTCCGTCCACGGCCGCAAGGTGACCGGCGGGTCGTTCCCGGCCGAGATCTGGGCGCGGTTCATGAAGCAGGCGCTCGACGGCGTCGAGGCGAAGGACTTCGCCGAGCCCCCGGCGGGGCTGACGACGGCGACGGTCTGCCTCGACACTGGCCTCCGCGCCACCGGCTACTGCCCGCGCACGACCGAAGGGCTGTTCCTGTCCGACGCGTTGCCGAAGCTCTGCGGCGTTCACGCGGGACCGCGCAAGCTCGTCGTGCCGAACGTCGTCGGTCTCGGGCGTGCCGAGGCCGAGGCGGCCCTGCGCAAGGCGGGGTTCAAGGTCGTGGTGGCCGGAACGCCGGCGGGCGAAGCGTCGGCCACCGTCGTCGCGCAGGATCCGGCCGGCGGACAACGAGCGGACCAGGAATCGACCGTGACGGTCACGCTCGGCCGCAAAGAGCCGACGCCCGAGCCGCCGACGGCGACGTTCGCTGCGAGCCCGAGCGCTCCCCTCACGATCGTCTTCGACGCATCGGCCTCCACTGGCGAAGCGCCGCTCACGTACGCCTGGGACTTCGGCGACGGGACGACCGGCAGCGGCAGAGCGCCGAGCCACAAGTACGGCAAGAAGGGCAGCTACACGGTCAAGCTGCGAGTGACCGACGCTTCCGGGCGCTCCAACACGGCCGCGCGGACGGTCGAGCTCAAGTGAGCGTCAGCGCACGCCGCGGTAGAAGTGGCCGGTAGTCGCCGGCTCGACCAGCGGCGCCTCGGGAGCCGGCCGCCCCGCTTCCACAGCGTCGAGCACCCGCCGCCACGCGCGCGTGGCCTCTGCGGCCTCCTCGGGCCCGGCGTACTCGAGCTCGAGCCGCACCGCCTCGAGCGGCGTCTCGACGAGCTCGCGTGCGGAGCGCGACAGGTCGAGCGTCACCGCGTTGTAGACACGGCTCCGCCCGCAGGCGTCCGTCGTGACCGGGAACTCGTATCCCTTAGCGTCGCGAAGGCTCCACCGCCTCCTGCGGCGCCCGCAGGTCACGCACTGCCCGCCGCACTCCCCGCCCGCCGCGATGACGCAGTGCTCGGCGACCATAAGCTCGAGCCGGCCGAAAGCGAGCGCGCCCACGGGAAGCGGGGACGCTGCCGAGAGTGCGGACAGCTGGCGGCCCGAGAGCTCCGGCGACGCCCACAGCATCCTCGCTCCGAGACCGGCGAGCACCTCGGCCGTCCAGGGGTTCGTGACGTTCAGGCCCCAGTCCGCGTCGACGCGCACTCCTTCGGCCGAAAGCGTCGCGAGAAGCCCGAGGTTCCCCGCGGTCGCGCGCCCCGCGACGCGCGCCCAATCGAGGAGGCCGGGGATCTCGTCGTCGTGGGCCACGCGAGGCAGGAGCGGCTCGACTGTCGGCGGCAGATCGATGCGCGGGCCGACGTGCGCGACCGCGAGCAGGACGCGGTCGCCGCCCGCGTCGACGCACGCTCTCGCGGCCTCGAGCGAAGAGACCGAGGCCACGAGCTCGGGGGCCGCCGACGGCAGCGGACGAGCGGACGGCGCGACGACGCGCGGTAACGCCCGCTCACGCCCGCTCCACGGCTCCAGCCTCGCCGCGTCCAGCGCCTCGAGCGCGTCGCGCCTGACAGCGTGCAGGGCCGAGAAGGCGACGCCGGCGGCAGGATCGATCTCGAGCTCCCACGAGTCCGCAACGTACGGCGTGCCGCCCAGACGGCCGACGTGCCCCATGACCTCCTCGGCCGTGACGCGCTTCGTCCTCGCGCGCTCGACGGCGGCGCCCTCCGCGGTCGCGCTGCGCCCGCCCCCCGCCGCGGTCACCGCCAACGGCTGCCCCACGATCACTCGCACGCGCAGGTCGAGAGGGACCGCAGCGCCTTCGCGCGCGTACGTCCGCCTCGCCGCCTCGAGCAGCGAGGCGTTGGCGACGCGGAACACCCGGTCTCCGGCTGCCGCATGCTCCTCGAGGACGAGGTCGGCGCGCGTCCCGGCAGGCGCGTGCGACGTGGGGCTGCCGCCCACCGACATCCTCCCGGCACGCTGCGCGAAGCGCCCGCGCCGCGTCCAGACCTCGATCGTGTCGCCGGCGTCGAGCGCGCGCTCGAGCGCGAGCACGGCGCGCTCACCGCCCACGGACACCAGCCTCCCGACGGGAACGCCGCGGTTGTTCGGGCGCCGCCAGCTCATCCGCTCGGCCTGCCGCCTCCCCGTCAGCGAGCCCTCGGTGAACCCCCGGCTGAACGCCTCCTCGAGCGTCGCCCACTCGCCGGGCGTGACGGCGAACGACTCGGGGTCCGCCGCCGCACGGTCGAGCGCGGCGCGGTAGACCCCGGTGACGAGCGCGACGTACTCCGGGCTCTTCATTCGCCCTTCTATCTTCAGCGCGGTCACGCCTGTGGCGAGCAGGTCGGGCAGCACGGTGATGCCGGCGAGGTCCTTCGGAGAGAGGAGGAAGGGCCCGGGACAGGGCACCTCGTGGCCTCGCTCGTCGACGAGCGCGTACGGCAGCCGGCACGGCTGCGCGCACAGGCCGCGGTTCGCCGAGCGCGCGCCGATGACCGACGACATCAGGCACTGGCCTGAGTAGCAGAAGCACAGCGCTCCGTGCACGAAGCTCTCGAGCTCCACCGGCGACGACGCGGCCAGCGCGACCATCTCGCCGAGGGAGGTCTCGCGCGCGAGCGTCACGCGCGAGACGCCGAGGCCGGCGAGCGCGCTCACGGTCGCGACGTTGTGCGCGTTCAGCTGCGTCGAGGCGTGCACGCGGACCTCGGGGAGCTCCCGGCGGACGAGCCGCAGCAGGCCGAGGTCCTGCACGATGACCGCGTCGACCCCTGCCTTCCACGCCGCGGCGACCGACTGGAGCGCCGCCTCCATCTCGTGCGGGAGAACGAGGACGTTCGCGGTGAGGTAGACCTTCCGCCCGCGCAAGTGCGCGTACCTCCCCGCCTCGGCGAGTCCCTCGAGCGTGAAGTTCTCGGCCCCCCGCCGCGCGTTCAGCTCCTTCAGCCCCAGGTAGATCGCGTCCGCTCCGTTGGCCACCGCGGCGAGGAATGCCTCACGACCGCCGGCGGGAGCGAGGAGTTCGGGAACGGGCGTCTGGCGGTCGGCCATGGGAGGTAACACTTCCGTTAAACATGGATACGTATGAGAATATGCGTACCCGGTCGGCGTCTAAGTAGAGGGGTGCCGGCGGTTCCCGGCGGCGCCACGGCGGAACGATAGCAGACATCCCGATAGGAGACACGCCGGATGGCTTCCAGACGAGCCCGTATGCGTCGGCGTCGCAAGCCTCACATATTCCTCCGAATCCTGCTCGTCTCGCTCGCGACGCTCATCATTCTGGCCGGAGTCATGACGACTCTCGGCTTCGCCGTCGTCCACTCCTGGCTGCAGGACCTTCCCGACGCGACGAAGACGAAGGTCGCGCAGGTGACGAAGATCTACTCGGCCGACGGCAAGCTCCTCGCGCGACTGTTCCTCGAGAACCGCGAGGTCGTCCCGCTCCCCGAGATCTCGCCGTACATGCGCGAGGGCGTCATCGCGGTCGAGGACGAGCGCTTCTACCAGCATGAGGGCTACGACGTCGTCGGCATCGCGCGCGCGGTCGTCACCGACCTCGCGTCGGGCAGCGCGAAGGAGGGCGCGTCCACCCTTACGCAGCAATACATCCGGCAGACGGTGCTGTCGCGAGAAGCCACACAGGTGACGGTCTCGAGGAAGATCCGCGAGATCTACCTGGCGCAGGAGCTGGAGAAGCGCTACACGAAGGACGAGATCCTCGCCATGTACCTGAACACCGTGTACTTCGGCGACGGGGCGTACGGCGCCGAGGCGGCGGCGAAGCACTTCTTCAACAAGCCCGCCAAGGACCTGACGATCGCGGAGGCGGCGATGCTGGCGGGGCTCCCGCAATCGCCGTACCGGCTGAACCCGCTCAACAAGGACAACGAGGCCCGCGCGAAGGACCGCCAGCGCTGGGTCCTCGCGAAGATGCTCGACAACGGCTACATCACCGTCGACCAGTACCGTGCGGCGATCGCGGAGAAGCTGCACTTCCAGTCCGCGCCGGAGATGCGGGACGGCATCTACGAATGCCCGTACTTCGTCGCATACGTGAAGAAGCAGCTGCAGGACATGTACGGGACGTCGGTAGTGTTCAAGGGCGGGCTGAAGGTCTACACCACGATCGACACCAGGATGCAGGACGTGGCCGAGAAGGCGCGGGACCACAATCTAGGCGAGCCGGGCGACCCGAGCGTGGCGCTGGTCTCGATAGACCCCAAGACCGGCTACATCAAGGCCATGGTCGGCGGCAAGGACTTCAAGAAGAACCAGTTCAACCTGGCGACGCAGGGCAGGCGGCAGCCGGGATCGGCGTTCAAGACCTTCACCCTCGTGACGGCGCTCGAGAAGGGGATCCCTCCATACCGCGCGTTCGACTCCGGTTCGCCCGCGATCATCCCAGGCGGAAGGGGCGCGCCGGACTGGGTGGTCTACAACAGCGAGGGGAAGGGCGAGGGCTTCATCAGCCTAGAAGAGGCCACGGCGAAGTCCGTCAACTGCGTCTTCGCGAGGCTCATAGAGGAGCTCGGCGCAGCGCAGGTCTCTGCGATGGCGAAGCGAATGGGGATCGCGACGAAGATACCGAACTACCCCTCGATCACCCTCGGCACGACGAACTGCACCCCGCTGGAGATGGCGTCGGCCTACGGCACGCTCGCGGCGAACGGCGTTCACGCCACAACGTCGGGGATAGTCAAGGTCGTCGGGCCCGACGGCAAGGTGATGTTCGACAACAGCTCGAGCCACGTGCAGCGCAAGCAGGCGATCTCTCCCCAGATCGCGTACGCGGCGACGAAGGTGCTTCAGGGCGTCGTCTCGCATGGGACGGGAACCGCGGCCGACATCGACCGACCCGAGGCGGGCAAGACGGGGACGTCGGAGAACTACCGCGACGCGTGGTTCGTCGGATACACGCCGCAGCTGGTGACGTCGGTGTGGGTGGGCTACGCGACCGAGCGACCGATGACCGACGTCCACGGCGAACGCGGCTTCGGCGGCACGCTTGCGGCGCCCATCTGGGCCGAGTACATGTCGACGGTGCTCGGGAAGTCGCCTGCCTCCGACTTCGCGTCCGCCGCCAAGCCGGACTACATGTGGAAAGACTCTTGGTCGCGCCCGCATTCCGATGAGCCGAAGGTGCCGCTGAAGCCGAAGATCACGCCCGCTCCTCCGAAGAGCACGAAGCCCGCGCCGCCGGCGCCCCCTTCGGGCGGGGGCGGTTCCGGCGGCGATGGCGGCGGAGGGTCCGGCGGGGGCGGGTCCGGAGAGACGAGCTCCTCTCCGTAGCGGCCACGTGAAGGCCCGGCTTGCCGCCGAGCCTTCACGTTCGCCTGGGTGCCTACGCCCGGCTGACGCGCACCATCCCCGACGTGCACACGATGTCCACCCCGGCCGCCTCGATCCCGTCCAGCACGAGGTTCATGCCGAGGGCGTCGGAGCTAACGTGCCCGGCCACGACGAGCGCCACGTTCAGCTCCTCGGCGCGCTTGCGGTGCTCCTCCGAGTAGTGCATCCCGACCAGAGCGTCGACGCCGGCGTCCGAGAGCTTCTCCAACGCGCCCGCCGGGCCCTCGGTGCCGCCCGTCATGTCCACGGCGATGCGCCCCGCGCGCCGCTCCTCCGAGCCCAGCACTATCTCCGGGCCGTACCCCTTCACCGCTGCGTCGCGGTACTCGGGTATCCCTCTCAGCGCCTTCACCACGTCGCGCAGCGCGCGCGGCTGCCGCTCGTCGAGATACCGCTGCACGTACGCGTTCACGCAGTTGTCCGCGGGTGTGTGGCACGACATCGAGGCGAGACCCAGCAGCCGTGCGGCGTCCACGGCCTGATAGTGATTCGCCGGGGAGATTCGACGACGAACCTCCTGCGCTCGTGGGGCGATGAGGGCGTCGGCCGCTCCCAGCCGCACGCCCACTGCGTGCCACAGGTCTGCCTGCATGTACATCACCTGGTCCAGGTTCGCGAAGCCCGGGCCTTCCGGATGATGTGCGAGCACGAGATCGATCCTCTGTCCCTTCTCACGCAGTCGATCCGCGAGGAGCACCTCCCCGACCTGCATGTCGATGCCGGTGACGAGCCCCCGCACCTCGAGCTCCGGATCCCCCCAAGCGATCCGGGTGTCCGCGTAGGGGTTCGCGAACCGTTCCGTGTCGAAGAACTCCTTCTCGTCGTCGTCTAGCTTGTCGTACTCCTTGCGCGTCTCGTCCATGACCCGCCGCAGCTCCTCGCTGCCGCGCGCGTCCTCGGTCATGCCCTTCTCGACGCAGTGCCTGTAGATCTCTCCCAGCTTCACTCGCTTGCTCCCTCGCTCCCGCTCGCCGCGGGGTTCCTCGGCTGACCGGTCCTTCCCTTCGAGACGAAGGGGTTACCTTGCAGGTAGTAGCGCAGAGGAGTCTCCCAGCCCCTCGAAAGCCCGACGCGGCCGGAGACGGCGATGAGTTCGGGCGGGGGCGGGGCGTCGTACACGGCGATCCGCCCGTGTCCGAGTACGATGCCGTAGTCGCGGAGGTCGACTCCGAGCGCGGCCGCCAGCTTGCCGGGGCCGTTGGCGAGATCCTTCAGCGGGACGCCGCGCCTCCGGCGCTCCATCTCCTCGATGCCGAACAACGGCTGCAGCGCGCGGATGAGCACGCCGCCGGCGACTCCGTCCCGCTCTGTTATGAGGTTCAGCATGTGGTGGTTACCGTATGTGAAGTAGACGTAAGTCACCCCCGCCGGCCCGAACATAACGCTGGTGCGCGGAGTCATCCCCCTGTACGCATGGGACCCCGGATCGCCCGGCCCGAGATACGCCTCGGTCTCGACGATCCTCCCTCCGGTGAGAGTGTCGTCCGCGAGGCTTACCAGAATCTTACCCAGCAGCTCACGTGCGACGGTCACGGTGTCGCGCTCGAAGAACTGCGATGGCAGGAGAGCGGCTGAGGGGAGGTCGAAGGGCATGGCCTTGCGATTGTATATCAGGCCCTTCTCACCGCATACGCGTCAGCGCTGCCCGCTTCAGCCACCGTCTCAGCACCTTCAGCGGCTGAGCGTTCAGCAGCTCGCCGGGCGTGACCCAGCCTCGGCGAGCGGTGGCGACGCCGTACTGCATGAACCGCATCTGCTCGCAGCGGTGCGCGTCCGTCCCGAGCGCGAACCTCACGCCGAAGCGGCGGGCCATGCGGATGTGCTCGGCGGACAGGTCGAGGCGGTCCGGATACGCGTTGATCTCCATGATCGTTCCCGTCTCCCCCGCCTTGCGCAGGACCGCCTCCATGTCCAGGTCCATCGGGTCGCGCCGGCCGAGGATCCTCCCGGTGCAGTGCCCGATGACGTCGACGTAGGGGTTCTCCATGGCGGTGAGCAGCCTGTGCGTAAGCGCCTCTCGCGATTGCTGCATTCCCCCGTGGATCGAGGCGATGCAGAAGTCGAAGTGCGCGAGCACCTCGTCCGGATAGTCCACTCCGCCTTTCGCCCCGACGTTCAGCTCGATCCCCTTGAGCACGTGCGGCCGGCCGCCCTTCGCGTTGAGCTCGTCGACGTGCGCCCACTGCTCCTCCAGCTGCTCGATCGAGAGGCCCTTCACCATGCGCAGGTCGTACGCGTGGTCGGTCACCGCAACGTACTCGTAGCCGAGCTCCGCCGCCATCGCGCGGTTCTCCTCGACCGTGGACTTCGCGTCGGTGGAGGTCGTGTGAGCGTGGAGGTCCCCGCGGACGTCGCCGAGCGTGACGAGACGCGGCAGCTCGTGCTCTTGCGCTGCCTCGATCTCGCCCGAATTCGTGCGGATCTCGGGCGGCGGGCACTCCATCCCGAGCGCCGCGTATACGCTCTCCTCCGTCCGTCCCGCCACCCTCCGGTCGTCCTTCACCCGAAAGACGCCGTACTCGTTGACCTTCAGCCCGCGGCGCTTCGCGATCTCCCGCAATCGGATGTTGTGCTCCTTGTCGCCCGTGAAGTACTGGAGCGCGGCGCCGTACTGCTCCGTCGTCACGACGCGTATGTCGGCCTGCCGCCCGCTGGTGGTCACGACGCTCGTCTTCGACTCGCCGCCCGCGAGCACACGCGCCACCAGCGGCAGCTTGCGGACCTGCGCGTGAACGGCCGCCGGCTCGGCCGAGGCGACGATGACGTCGATGTCGCCCACGGTGGGCTCCCAGCGACGGATGCTGCCGGCCGGCTCGGCGTGCTCGACGCCCTGGAGCGCCCGCAGCTCCTCGGCGAGGCCGGTCGCGAGCGGCAGCGCGTCCATCAGCAGGATTCGCTCGGCGTGCTTCTTCACGTGCTCGAGGTTCGCCGCTATCGCGGCGACCGTCTTCTCCTTGAACCCGGGCACCTGCGCGATCGTGCCGTCCGCGAGCGCGCGCTCGAGATCCTCGACCGTGCACACGCCGAGGGCGTCGTGGAGCAGCCTGGCGCGCTTGGGACCGAGGCCGGGGACATCCATGAGCTTCGCGAGCGACGGGGTAAACGTCGACTTGAGCTCCTCGTACTCCTGGAACGTGCCGGTCTCGAAGATCTCGGCGATCGACGCGGCGAGCTTCTTGCCGACGCCCGGCACGTCCGTCAGGCGCCCCTCGGCCGACAGACGCGACAGCGGCTCGGGCCATGCGCGGATCGAGTGGGCCGCCTTGTGGTAGCTCAGCACGCGGAACTTGTCGGCACCGGAGACCTCCAGCAGGTCTCCCATCGTGTCGAGCGTGCCGGCGATGGCAGCGTTGTCGAGTTCGGGCACGTCGTCCTCCGTCTCGCAACGGTGATTCCCGAAGCCACCCTCCCCGAACGCACGTCCGGGCTACACCGCGGCGTTCTCGAACGCCGCCTCGTCCGCGGCGAGCGTGGCGCGCGCGGCCTGGAGCTGCTGCTTGACGCGATCCGGGTTCGTCCCGCCCGCGCTCTGCCGGCGCCTCACGACCTCATCGGCGCCCACGAGCGCCACCGCTTCCTCGCCGAACTCCTCGGACGCCGCCTTCAGGTCCTCTATCGTCGCATCGGCGAGCGTCCGATCCGATGCCTCCAGTTTCGCCACCAGCTTCCCGACGACCTCGTGCGCCTCCCGGAATGGCACGCCCTTGCCCGCGAGGTAGTCCGCCAGGTCCGTCGCGGCCATGAAGCCTCCCTCGGCGGCCGCGCGCATGACGCCCTCGTTCACCCGCATCGTCGCGACCATCCCGTCGACGGCGCGGACGCACGCGGCGAGCGTGTCGACGGCGTCGAACGCGGCCTCCTTGTCCTCCTGCATGTCCTTGTCGTACGCGAGCGGCAGGCCCTTCATCAGCACGAGGAGCGCGGTGAGGTCGCCGAAGACGCGCCCCGACTTGCCGCGGACCAGCTCCGCCACGTCCGGGTTCTTCTTCTGGGGCATTATCGAGCTTCCCGTGGCGTACGCGTCGTCCATGGTGACGAATCCGAACTCCTGGGACGACCACAGCACGAGCTCCTCGCACAGCCTCGAGAGGTGCAGCATCGCGACCGAGCACGCGTACGCGAGGTCCAGCAGGAAGTCGCGGTCCGACACGGCGTCGATCGAGTTCTCCGAGAGCGTTCCGAAGCCGAGCTCGGCCGCGAGCGCGCGGCGGTCGATCGGGAACGTCGTGCCGGCGAGCGCCGCGCTGCCGAGGGGCATGACGTCCGCGGCGATGAACGCCGCGCGCAGCCGCACGACGTCGCGCGCCAGCATCCAGAAGTACGCGAGCACGTGGTGCGAGAAGAGCACCGGCTGGGCGCGCTGGAGATGCGTGTAGCCCGGCATCACGACGCCGAGGTGCTCCTCGGCGAGGCTTGCGAGCGTCGCGCGCAGCGCCGTGAGCGCGCGGGCGAGCTCGAGCGCCGCGCGCTTCGCGTACATCCGCGAGTCGACTGCGACCTGGTCGTTGCGCGACCGCCCCGTGTGCAGCTTGCCACCCACCGGGCCGACGATCTCCGTCAGCCGGCGCTCGACCGCCATGTGGATGTCCTCGTCGGCCGGGTCGAACTCGAACTTGCCGTCCTCGATCTCGGCGCGCACCTTGGCGAGCCCGCGCGTCAGCTTCTTGGCCTCCTCGGGCGTGACGATGCCGCGCTCGCCGAGCATCTTCGCCCAGGCGATCGACCCGCGGACATCCTCGCCGGCGAGGCGCTTGTCGACCGGCAGCGACGCGCCGAACTCGACGACGAACTCGTCGGTGGGCTTGCTGAACCGCCCGCCCCAGGGGGTCTTCGGCGCGTCCGCCACTAGACCTCGCCTTCCTTCCCGGTCTTCCGGCGCTGCCTCGCCCAGACCTTCGTCGGCAGGCCCCACAGCTCGACGAAGCCGCGCGCGGCGGTGTGGTCGAAGCTGTCGGCGGCGTCGTACGTGGCGAGGTTGTAATCGTACAGCGAGTAGTCGCTGCGCCGCCCGACCACGACGCAGCTGCCCTTGAAGAACCGCAGGCGCACATCGCCCGTCACGAGCTTCTGCGTGGTCGAGACGAAGCCGTCGAGCGCTTCCTTCAGCGGGGAGTACCACAAGCCGTAGTAGACGAGCTCGGCCCACTTCTGCTCGATGCCGAGCTTGAAGTGCAGCAGGTCGCGCTCGAGGCACAGATCCTCGAGCGCCTTGTGCGCCTGGATTAGCGTCAGCGCGCCCGGCACCTCGTAGATCTCCCGCGACTTCAGGCCCACCAGCCTGTTCTCGATCATGTCGATCCGCCCGAAGCCGTGCCGCCCCGCGACGTCGTTGATCGCCACGATGATCTCGTGGAAGCTCTTGCGTTGCCCGTCGAGCGCAACCGGCAGCCCCGCCTCGAACGACAGCTCGACGTACTCGGGATCGCCGCAGGCGTCGCCTCGCGCGTCCGCGGTCAGCGTGTAGATGTCATCGGGCGGTTCGACCCACGGGTCCTCGAGCACGCCGCACTCGATCGTGCGGCCCCAGAGGTTGTCGTCGATCGAGTACGGCGACTTCTTCGTCGTGGGGACGGGGACGCCGTGCTCGCGGGCGTAGTCCATCTCCTCCTCGCGCGTGCGCAGCGGCCAGTCGCGCACCGGGGCGAGCACGAGCAGATCCGGGTCGAGCGCCGCCACGCCCACCTCGAAGCGCACCTGGTCGTTGCCCTTCCCGGTGCAGCCGTGCGCGACGCAGCTCGCGCCGGTGCGATGCGCCTCCTCGACCAGGTGCTTCACGATGATCGGCCGAGAAAGCGCGCTGACCAGCGGATACTTGTTCTCGTACAGCGCGTTCGCCCGAAGCGCCCTGGACAGGAACTCCTCGACGAACTCCTCGCGCACGTCCTTCACGATCGACTCCACGGCGCCGATCTCGAGCGCCTTGCGCCGGACGAACTCGAGGTCCTGGCGCTCCTGACCCACGTCGACCGCCAGCGCGACGACGTCGAAGCCGCGTTCCTCCGTCAGCCACTTGATGGCGACCGAGGTGTCGAGGCCGCCCGAATACGCGAGTACGCACTTCTCCCTGCTCACGAGCTCAAGCCTTCCTCTTGTTGCGGACGTGGCGGTTACAGGTTGCCGCGGAACTTGTCGAGGTGGTCGACGAGCTGCTCGGCGTCGTCGACGGTCTTGGCGATGACGAGGATCGTGTCGTCCCCGGCGATCGAG
>JAJZPX010000301.1 GCA_021811025.1 Actinomycetes bacterium | reverse complement strand
TCAGGCATACACGACCTCCCGCTCCCCCGCTATGATCTCGCCGATCTCGTACACCGTCTCGCCCTGCTCCCGCAGCAGCGCCGCGGCTTCGGGGGCGTCCTTCGGGTCCATGACGAGGCAGAAGCCTATGCCCATGTTGAACGTGCGGTAGAGCTCGTCCTCGGAGACCTCCGCCGCGCCCGACACGATGTCGAAGATCTTCGGCATCCGCCATGCCTCCCTGACGACGCGCGCCGACCGCCCCTCCGGCAGAACGCGAGCCAGGTTCTCCGTGATCCCTCCGCCCGTGACGTGTGCCATGCCGGCCACGCGCTTCTGCCCGAGGAGCGCGAGGATGGGGCGCACGTAGATGCGCGTCGGCGTGAGCAGCACCTCGCCGAGCGAGGAGCCTCCCAGGTCGATGCGCGGCAGCGCAAGCTCGTCTTCGCGACCCTCCACGAGCAGCTTGCGCACGAGCGAGAAACCGTTGCTGTGCAGCCCGGAGGACGCCAGGCCGAGCACGACGTCGCCCTCCCGGATGCCGGAGCCGTCCACGATGTCGGGCCTGTCGACGAGGCCCACGCAGAAGCCGGACAGGTCGTAATCCTCGGGCTCCATGACGCCCGGGTGCTCGGCCGTCTCGCCGCCCAGCAGGGCGCAACCGGCCTGGCGGCAGCCGTCGGCGATGCCCGCGACGATCGACGCGACCTTCTCGGCCCTCACCTTGCCGATCGCGATGTAGTCGAGGAAGAACAGCGGCTCGGCGCCGGACACGAGGACGTCGTTCGCGCACATCGCAACGAGGTCGACGCCCACCGTGTCGTGCCGCCCGAGGAGCTGCGCTATCTTGAGCTTCGTGCCGACGCCGTCGGTGCCCGACACGAGTACCGGCTCGCGCATCCCGGCCACATGGGGGGCGAACAGGCCGCCGAACCCGCCGATCTCGCCGATGACCCCGGGCCGCAGCGTCGAGCGCACCGCCTCGCGCATCAGCTCGACCGCCCGCGCGCCCTCACGTATGTCGACGCCCGCCTCCCGGTAGCTCCCGGGACGCTTCTCCTCGCTCATCCGCCCTCTCTCGTCAGTGGTCGGACTTCACGCGGGCGCCCAGCAGGACCGACCCTTGCAGCGAGGGCTCGCCGCCGTACAGGCGCACCGCCCCGACCTCGGCCGCGTTCGATCCGATGATCCCCGCCGCCTGACCGCCCAGCACGCCGGTCGGCGAGAGCAGCACGGCGCCGCCCGCGCGCCCCGATTCCGCTCCGCCTGCAAGCGCGTCCGCGAAGCTCGCCCCGCTCGCGATCCCTACGTGCGAGAAGTGCAGCCACCCTTTCGCGGACGCGTTCTCGGCAACCTCACGCATCGTATCGTAGCGCGTCGCGCCCTCCCAGCGCTCGGTCGTCACACCGAGCTGGTGCAGCCGGGTCTCGACGGCGGAGCCGACGCTCCTGGTGCTGCCGAGGATGACCGCGTGCCTGATGTGGCGCTGCGTGATGACGGACTCGATCGAGGACGGGATGGCACCGGTGAGCACGGGCAGCACCGGGAAGCCCTGCTTGTACGACACCGGCGCCGCCGAGAGGCCGTCGGGGAACCCGCCGCCCCAGACGACGAACGCGGTGTCGGTCGGACGGCGATCGAGACTGGTGCGAGCGATCAGGGCAGCCGTCTCGTAGCGGTTCGCGCCGCCCTTGCGCACCACCGCGAAGCCGCCCGCCTTAAGCTGGTTCTCGACCGTCGTCGACACCGCGGTGGGGCTGCCGAGGATGTATACGGTCGGCCTCGCCGCTCCGCTCGTGAGCCGATGCAGCTCGGTCAGGATGCCGGGGAAGGTCCCGCCCGGAGGCGACAGGACCACGGGGCTCCCGAGCGCGCCGGCCAGCGAGCCGCCGGCGAGGGCGTCGGGGAACGCGGCGCCGGACGCGAGCACGACGTTGGCCGTCGATCCCGCGGGCCACGTCTGCGACAACGCGATAGCCGACCAGTAGCGAGTGGGGCCGTACAGCCGCTGCACGTCCACCGTCCTCGTCGCGGAAAGGTCGGCGGCGCCCCAGCCGGTCTTCGTGTCGACACCCGGGTCGGCGAGGCCGATCGCGCCGGCCTTGAGGAAGGCCTCGAGGCCCGCGGGATCGGAGGCGAGCTCGGAGCGCCTCGCCAGGGCCAGCGCCGCTGCCCCCGCGAGATGCGGGGCCGAGGCGGACGTCCCGCGGAAGGTGCCGCCGCCCAGCCACGCATGGGCGACGTAGTTGGCCGTGTCGTCGGGAGCCGCGATCTCGGGTGTGACGAAGCCGTTCTGGTTCGGGCCTTCGGAACTGTACGGCTCCTGCACCGCGAAGCCCGGGCGCCCCAGGATGCCGCCCGCGTCCCACTGCGACGAGATCGCCGCCACGGCCATGAAACCGCTGCTCTGGTTGTCGGCCGGCGTCATGATGCTGCGAGTCGGGACGTACGTGGCGAGGTCGTAGTCCGGGGCGAAGAAGTCGAAGTCCGCGTGGGCGTTGTTGGCCGGCAGTCCTCCCGCCGCCCGCGGACGCATGTTGACTACGGCCCAGGCGTACTCTCCGGGCTCGAGGCTGCCCGGGGGAAGCCCTACGTACTCGAGCGGCTGGTCACCCGGCCTGCCTTCCTGGATCGCCTCGCCCCCGCCGTCCGGGACCGACACGGTCTGCCACGCGTTCAGGCCCCCGTCCCATCGGAGGAGCACCAGGTCGTAGTCGTTCCGCGCGGCGGTCCAGCTGTCCTTCCACCACAGGATGCCCTCGACCCAGTCTGCCCCGTCGTAGTGGAACGAGTTCACGTTGCCGCCGCCCG
>JAJZPX010000300.1 GCA_021811025.1 Actinomycetes bacterium | reverse complement strand
GGGCGGCGAGAACCTCCGCGGCCGCCGACGCGAAGCTCCCGGCCTCGAACCGCGTGTCGTAGCCGACGATCACGCTGCACCCCGGGCTCTCCGACGCGAACACGCGCCCGGCCGCTTCCGCGATGCGCCGCACGTTCGCGTACGTGAACGTGTCCGCGATGACGGCACGCCAGCCGTCCGTCCCGAAACGGATCTCGTCTGCCATCAGCTTCCTCTCGAAACGCGACGGGGACGGCACCGGCGGCATACTGCGCCGGACCGCTCGTCATATTCTGCCACACGGCCCGGCCCGAGCACGCCGGGAGCCGCGCGGCCTACTCGGCCGTGAGCGCGCGGTACAGCTCGAGGTAACGCCCGACCGCCGCCCACGACCCGTATTCGTCGACCGTCCGCAACCGGGCGCGCTCCCCCATGCGCTCCCCCCGCTCGGGGTCGCCGAGGAGCTCGGAGACGGCCGAGGCGAGCGCATCCGGGTCGCCGGGCGGGACCAGCGCGACCTCGCGGCCGTCGGCGAACAAGTCGGCGACGCCGGGAACGCGCGACGCGACGATGGGGCGCCCGAGCGCGGCCGCCTCCAGCAGCGACGTCGGGACGCCCGGAGAGACCGAGGGGAAGCAGCACACGTCGAGGCGCGACAGGACGGCCGGAACGCTCGCCACCTTGCCGGGCAGCCAGAAGACGCCGGGCGTCGCCAGATGGCGCAGGTCCGCGCGGGCAGGGCCCTCGCCCGCGAGCGCGACCCGCACGCCCGAGTGCGATGCCGCGAGCCGCGGGTACGCGTCCACGAGGGTCCCGAGGCCCCTCGCGCGCTCCAGCCGGCCCGCGTATCCGACCCACGGCCCCTTCGACGGCGGCAGCGTCACCGCCTGCTCGGCCTCGCGGTACACGCGGGCGAGGTCGACGCTCGGAGGGTCGATCACGAGGCGGCGCACGTGCAGGCCGGCCTCGACCAGCTGCTCGGCGATCCACGAGCAGTCCGCCGTCAGCACGTCGATCCGGGCGAACGTCTTCGCGTCGAGGCGCTTCCGCAGCGTGGCGGAGGAACGGCTCGTCCGGCGTCGCGGCCATGCGGCGCAGTGCACGGAGTTCACCACCTTCACGGGCAGTCCCTCGGCGGACATGCGAAGCAGCACGTCGGCCTCAAACCCGGTGGAGTGCGCGATCACGGGGTCGTAGCGCAGGAGGAACTTGCGCACACGCGAGCGGGTGCGAAGGTAGTTCGCCTTCGTCAGGCGGTACGCCGCGACGTCCACACCCGCCTCGCGCGCGGGGACGACGGCCGGGGAGTCTGGCGGGCAGATGAAGTGGACGTCCGCGCCGTGCTCGGCCAGCGCCTCCATGACCTTCAGCAGCCTGCGCTCGATCCGGCCTAGGGAGGGGCCGTTGCGGCTGGAGAGGAAGACGAAGCTGCGCCCGCGGAAGGAGTCGCGGGAGGTCACGCCAGCAGCTCCCGGTACACGGCTATCGTGCGCCGTGCCGTCTCCTCCCACGAGAACGACGCCGCGCGCTCGCGCCCGGCCTCTCGCAGCCGGTCCCGCTCGCCCGGGTCGCCGAGCACGGCGTCGAGGGCGGCAGCGAGGGCGGCGGGATCGCCGGCGGGGAACGTCAGCGCCGCGTCGCCCGCCACCTCGGGAAGCGAGCTCGCGTCGGAGAGGACGACGGGCGCCCCGAGCGCCATCGCCTCGAGCACCGGCAGGCCGAAGCCCTCGTAGCGCGACGGGAAGACGAACGCCTCGGCGTGCGAGTAGAGCGCGCGCAGCTCGTCGTCCGGGACGGGTTCGGTGAAGCGCACGCGGGCGGCGGAAGGGTCGCCGGCGAGGACGGACGCGGTGTAGCCGGGAGCGTCGCGCCCGACCAGCAGCAGCGCGAGCTCCGGCCGCCCGCGCGACACGCGCGCGAACGCGCGAAGCAGCGTCGGAAGGTCCTTGTTCGCCTTCGTGTTGGCCATCGAGAGCACGTAGGGGCGCTCGCGAGCGACCGCCGGCAGCTCGCCTACGGGGCCCGCCGCAAAGTCGTCGGCCGCCTCGGGCACGAGGCGAAGGCTCGCCGCAGACCGCGGGAACAGGCGCCGAACGTCGCCGGCGGTGTGCTCCGAAGGCACGACGACGCGGTCCGCGACGCCGGCGGCGCGGCGGTTCCACCAGCGGTAGACGGCGCGCCTGAGCGCGGACGGCATCACCTCGGGCATCACGATCGGCGTGAGGTCGTGCAGCGTCACCACCAGCGGGTGCGGCGCGGGCATCGGTGTCGGGAAGTGCAGGCAGTGGGTGACGTCGGGCCGGGCGGCACGCGCGGCCGAGGCGAGGGCGCGAGCGCTCGCGAGCCCGAACGGGCTCCCGGCTACGGTCAGCGTCTCCGCGTCGGGGACCGGCGGCGAGACGTCGGGCCGCACCGCCTGCACGAGCTCGACCTCGCCCGACGCGGCAAGCGCTCGCACGAGGCCGGTGCTGTAGCGGCCCACGCCGCTCCAGTCCGCCATCCGGCAGTCGCACAGGACGCGGATCACGGGCGGGTCATTCGGCCGAGGAGGGCGGGCACGGGGCTCCAAGAGGTCGCAGCGGACACGGCCGAGTATAGCGTGACGCGGCAATGGCGAGTCAGCGCACGGCGGGGACCCGCTCGGCGGCGGCGAGCGAGACGAAGCGCTCGACGAGCGCGTCCCATCCCGCGTTCGCGGCGGCATCCTCGCGCGCCTGCTGCCCGAGCCGGAGGAGCCCGACGGGCTGCAGGTCTTCCGCGCCCACCCGCGCGACGTCCAGCACGTTCCGGCCATGGAGCATCCACGGCGGCGAGTCCGGGTCGAGGTTCGTCAGG
>JAJZPX010000013.1 GCA_021811025.1 Actinomycetes bacterium | reverse complement strand
CGGAGAAGGCGCGCCGTCCCCGTCCTCGTCCGCCGGCTCCTCCGCCTCTTCCCTGAGCGAGGACAGCAGGTCGGAGAGATCCGATGGCTCCTCCCCGAGCCACGACTGCCGGCCGGCCTCCTCTTCCTCCTCGAGGGGCTCCGGGACGATCTCGATCCGGACATCCTCGAGAGGCGCGGCCACGGTCACCTCGTCAGGCAGGCCGAGCGTGGCCGACTCGAGGTCCGCGATGGAGATCTCGGTCTCCTCCGCCTCCTCGGGCACCGCCTCCTCGGGCTGCGCGGAAAGCACGGCCGTCTCGTCCGACCGAGCCTCTGCATCGGCCGCCAACGGCTCCTCCGCCTCTGTCTCCGCGACACCGGCCTCGGGCACCGACTCCGCGAGGGGCGGGAATGGCGCCACGGCGTCGGCGACGGTGAAGAAGTCCGAGGCGGAAACGCCGGAGTCCTCCGGTTCGGCGGCTGCTTCCGGTTCGGCGGCTGCTTCCGGTTCGGCGGCTGCTTCCGGTTCGGCGGCCTCGGCCTCGACCGGAATCTCCACCGGCGTCGCCTCGTCGAGCAGCCGGGAATCCGGCGCGAGCGTCTCCTCCGGCGCCGGCTCGGGCTCCGGCTGCACTTCTGCGACCGGCGACTCCTCTCCGGGCGGCGGCGAGGGTCGTGTCTGCAGGACGGCGCCCATCATCTCCTCGAAGACGGCCATGTCCTCGACCGACGGCGCGGCGTCCGCCTGACGCGTCAGGAAGGTCGGCTCCTCGTGCTCCCTCGGCGCCGGCTCCACCCTCTCCGGCGGGCGCGCGGCGGGCGCTCGCGGCTTCGCGGCGATCGCCTCCGCCCTAAGCTCGGAGGCCCTCGATTCCAGCCGCTCGCGCTCGGCGCGCAGCCTCTCGACCTCCTCGTCCGAGGCCACCTCGAGCAGGCCGGCGGAGAACAGGCCGTACAAGATGCGCGCGACCTCGAAGTCCGTGCGATTCGTGTCGGCGGCGAGGTCGGAGACGCTCCGCGTCCCGTCGACGAGGAGCAGAAGATTCCACTCGATCGGCTTCAGCGATATCTCGAACGTGCCCTCACCCGGGGCGGTCGCCATCTTGAAGACGATCTCCATCGACGGGATCTTCTTCTTGATCCGGTTCCACTCCTCGAGGCGCCTCGACCCCTCCATCACGATGTTCTCGATCGAGACGGACAGGCCGATGTCCTCGTCGGGCACGCCTTCGAGCGGCTCGAAGTCGAAGTCTCCCTCGTCCCAGCGGAAGAGGTCGAAGATCGTGTCCTGGATCTGCTCCTGGACGAACGCCTCGAGCACCTTCTCGGTGATGTAGCCTTCGTCCACAAGGACCGCGCCGAGGCGACGGCCGGCCGGTCCCTCGGCGCTCTGGAACTCCAGCGCGCGCGCCAGGCCGCTGGGAGTGACTTTGCCCGCCGACGCGAGCCGTTCGCCCAGAGGCTCGCGGTGCCAGTTGCTCTGAGCGAAGCAGACGTCGCCCTCGCGGAACCACACGCTTCCTTCGGCCCCGTCGGTGCGCTTGATGCGCAGCACACCGGTCTTCCGGCTCAAAGTGACGAGCTGGAAGACGTCGGGCAGGCTGAAGTCTTTGAGGTTGCCGCGAAGTGCCATGGTGCTCTAGGTCAGAACCCCTCTCGAAGACGCCGCTGGTGTCGGCGCGCCTACTACCGCAGGATCTCGCCGATGCGCGACGCGGTGGCCTTCATGTCATACAAGACGAGCCCGAGCTTGGCGTCCTTGCTTGCGAGCACGGTGAGCACGGCGCGGTCGCCGGCCGACAGAAGGAGGACGTAGCCGTCGGCGCCTTCTATGAAGACCTGCGACAGGCTGCCCCGCCCCAGCTCGGCGGCAGCGCGCTCGCCGAGGCCGAGTATCGCGGCGGACATCGCGCCCACCCTGTCCTCCTGCATACCGCGCGGCAGCGCGGATGCGATGATGAAGCCGTCGAGGCTCACGAGCGCGGCGGCCTGCACGTCCGGCGAGGCGCCGAGGAACGCGTTGAGCGCTCGACCGAGCTGATCCTCACGCTGCCGCTGATCGCTCGCGCCGACGGGAGCCGGGCCGGGAGCGGCCGGGGCGGGCGCCGCCGCGGCGGCAGCGGGCGGCTCTGCCGCCGGAGCAGGCTGGACGGGCGCGGCCTGCGGAGAGACCGAGGCAGGCTGCGCCGGCTGAGCCGGGGCGGGCTGCTGCGCCTGACGGGGGACGACGACGGGGACCTGCACGGGCTCGTTCTCGAGCGACTCGTCGTCGAGGTCCCTGATGAAGTAGTCTCCGAAGCCGGTCTCCGCCATGCGTACCTCACCTCACTTGCCTACCGGTTCTACCCGCTCCGACGTGCGCCTTTCGCGCCGAGCGAGGGGCTGTCACCGGTGCTTGGGGAGCGTTCTCCAGTCTCTCACGTCTCTTCCGCCGGTAGCAAGGCGCGCTAGACGACGACGCGCATGATCTCCTCGATCGAGGTGAGCCCCATGCGCACCTTCTCGTAGCCGTCGTCGCGCAGCGTCAGCATTCCTTCGGCGACGGCCTGCCTCTTCAGCTCGTCAGCCGATGCGTGCTCGACGGTCATGCGCTCGAGCGTCTCGGACATCACCATCACCTCGTGGATGCCCATACGCCCCTTGTAGCCGATGTTGTTGCACTTCTTGCAGCCGACGGCGCGGTACAGAGTCGGCACCTTGCCGTCGGGCATCGGGAAGTCGATGCGGCGCAGGGCCACCTCGTCGGGCGTGTATGCTTCCTTGCAGTTGGGGCAGAGGCGACGGGCGAGGCGCTGCGCGAGCACGCAGTTGACCGCGGACGCCGACAGGAAGGGCTCGATGCCCATCTCGGTGAGACGGGTGATCGCCGCCGGCGCGTCATTCGTGTGCAGCGTCGACAGCACGAGGTGGCCGGTGAGCGCCGCCTCGATAGCGATCGTGCCGGTCTCCTTGTCGCGGATCTCGCCGATCATGACCTTGTCGGGATCCTGTCTGAGGATCGAGCGCAGGGCCGACGCGAAAGTGAGCCCTGCCCTCTCGTGCACCTGGACCTGCGAGAGCCCCTCGAGCCGGTACTCGACCGGATCCTCGACGGTGATGAGGTTGCTCTTCGGGTCGTTCGTCTTGTTGATCGCGGCATAGAGCGTCGTCGACTTGCCCGAGCCCGTCGGACCCGTGACGAGGATGCACCCGTACGGCTTCTCGAGCGCCTCCATCAACCTCCTCAGCGGCTGATCGAGGAAGCCGAGGTCCTCGAGCGAGAGCATGATCGAGTCCCGGCGCAGCAATCGGATAACGGACATCTCGCCCTGCACGGTCGGCAAGACGGCGACTCGGAAGTCCACCGCCTTGCCGTCCAGCACGACTCCGAAGCGGCCGTCCTGAGGGACGCGCTTCTCGGCGATGTCCATGCCCGAGTTGATCTTGATGCGGCTGATGAGCTGCCGGTGCACCTTCTTCGGGCTCCGAAGGACCTCTTGGCACACGCCGTCGATGCGAAACCGCACGCGAAGCTCGTTCTCCTGCGGCTCCACGTAGATGTCGCCCGCTCCTTCGCGAATGGCGGTCGTCACGACGAGGTTCATCAGCTTGGCGGCCGGGCCTGCTTCGTCGGCCGCCTCCTCCGCCTCCTCGGACACGCCGACGCCGACGGCGTCCTCGAGGTCCCCGACCATCTCGTCGACGTTGGTGGCCAGCGAGGCGAAACGCTCGATCGCCGCGCTCACGTCGGTCTCCGCCGCGACAACCGCGCGGATCTCGTATCCCGTGACGATCCGAAGGTCGTCGACCGCGAAGATGTTCGCCGGGTCTGCCATCGCAACGACGAGCTCATCGTCCTGGAACGCGATCGGCAGCACGCAGTACCGGCGTGCGAGGTCGGGCTGTATCAGCGTCGCGGCGTTCGGGTCGATCTCGTACTGGACGAGGTCGATGTACGCCAGGCCCATCTGCTCGGCGACGACTCGGCCGATCCGCTCCTCGGACGCGTACCCCTTGTCGACCAGCACCGCGGACAGCGAGCGGCCGCTGTCGTCGTCGAGGGCGTCCGCGAGCTGCTCGTCGGTTATCGTGCCCGACTGGACGAGCAGCTTGCCGAGCCGCTTGGCCGTAGCCGCGCCCATCACGCACCCGCCCCCTCGCGCTCGGCCGAGAGAGCCTCGTCCGCCGCTGCGCGCATCACGTCCCGAGGGGCGCGCGCCCCGTCGCCCCCGGCCCAGATGTCGATCGCCATCGCTCCTTGGGCTACGAGCATGCCCAGGCCCCCGACACCCTTCGCGCCCGCCTCGGCCGCGGCCCGCAGGAGCGGCGTGACCGCCGGCCTGTACACCATGTCCGCGACGATCTGACCGCGGCGGAGCCATCCCGCCGGTATCGGCATCTCCCCGGAGCCGTTCATCCCGACCGGCGTCGCGTTCACTACGAGGTCCGCCCCGGAGACGTCTTCCCTCGCGTCGTCGAGGGCCACCGCGGCCAGCGCGGTGGTGCGGGCGTGAGGGCCGATCGCCTCGATCAGCTGCTCCGCGCGGTCCTTCGTCCTGTTCACGATCGCCACCCGGGCGGCACGGCTCACCACGAACGCGACCAGCGCCGCTCCGGCCGCGCCTCCGGCGCCGACGAGGGCGACCGACTTGCCCTCGGCGTTGAACCCAGCCTCGTCCGCGAGAGACTGGAGCAGGCCGCGCCCGTCGGTGTTGTAGCCGATGAGCCTGCCGTCGGCGCAGTGAACGGTGTTGACGGCGCCCGCGAGCCTCGCCTGTGCCGCGACCTCGTCGCACAACTCGAGCACCGCGCGCTTGAAGGGCATGGTGACGTTGAAGCCGAGGAACGGCAGCACGCGAACGGCCGACACGAGCCTGGCGAGTTCGGACTCGTTGCGGACCGGCAGCGGGACGTACACGGCGTCCAGGCCCATGTCCTCGTACGCGGCGTTGTGCATGGCCGGCGACAGCGTGTGGTCGAGCGGCCAGCCCGCGACGCCGGCGAGCTTCGTCCTGCCGTTGATGCGCACCGACACGTCGCGGCCCCTCCTCATCTCGTCGAAAGCTACGGCGTTCAGGTCACGCCAATGGTTCTCTATCGGCCATTATGCGCGCCTCGATGAGCCGGAGCAGGAGCGTGTGAGGCAGGTCCGTGCGCGACAGCGGATCGACGAGGACCGTGGTCGCTCCGATCACGTTGCCGCCAAGGACGTCGGTGAAGATCTGGTCGCCCACCACGGCCGTCCGGCGGGCGTCGACATCCAGCAGCCGCATGCCGCGCGCGAAGGCGAACGGCAGCGGCTTGACCGCGCGGGCCACCAGCGGGATACCGAGCGACTCGGCGACCGCCCTGACGCGCTCGTGCCAGTTGTTCGACACGAGGCACAGCGAGAACCCCGCCGCCGCGGCGCGTGCCGTCCAGTCCCGCAGCTCCTGCCTGAGCTCGCGCGTGCCCCTCGCCAGCAGCGTGTTATCGAGGTCCACGAGCAGCGCCGTCACGCCGAGACGGCGCAGGTCGTCGAGGTCGATCGCCTCGACGTTCGTGTAGTAGCGGTCGGGAGTGAGGAGGCTCACTCCTTCCCCTGCCCGGCCGCCGGCTGCCCCGCTCCGCCGAACCCGTACGTAGCCCTCAAGCGCTCGCGCTCCGCCACCACGGCCTGCGCGAGATCGTGCCTGCCGGTCTTGTTGAAGATGATCTCGAGAGTCGCCAGCGCCTCGAACTCCTTGGCCGGGTCCTTCCAGGTCTCCGTCATCACCATGTCCGCCTGCTTCCGAGCGTCCGCGAGCCGCCCTTCAGTAAGCAGCAGCTGAGCGTACGAGGAACGGAGGTACGCGCTCTCGGGGTTGCTCCGGACGCCCTCCTGCGCCATCTGCAGCGCCGTGCTCTTCTCGCCCGCGTCGTACAGCAGCCACGGGCCGACGTAGTACGGCTCCTCGAAGGCAGGGTCGAGCCAGGTGATCAGGCGGAAGCTCGGGACGAGGAAGGTCTTCTCGCCGAGCGGGACGCCGTTGTAGTACCCGTCGTTGATCGGGTCGAGTCGGTTCCAGAGGGCGGCCGCCGCGAACTCCCGCATCCCGGTGAGATAGGCGAATCCCGCTCGTCCGACCAGCACGCCCGTGGCAGCATGCTCCGAAGGCGGCACCAGGCCGTCCGCGGCGGCCTGCGAGGCGAGCAGGACGGCGAGCAGCAGGATCGCCGCCGCCCACGGCCCGGCCTTGCGAACGGCGGCTTCCATCGTCAGAGGTCCCTAATCGTGAACGCCGCGGAGCCCGCGAGCAGCAGCAACCCTGACCACGCCGCGAACGCGGCGAGCATCGTCAACGCGTACGCCGCTCCGATTCCGGTCCCGTGGGCGACGGGCGTGATGACGTTGAACGTGTCGAACGAAGGGTAAAGCAGCGCGAGCACGCCGTGCGGGTCGCGTCCGAGAAGCGCCTGCCTGGAATGCGCGGCGAACAGGAACGCCAGCGACGCGGTCACCACGACCACCGGGCCCGCCAAGGCGGAGACGCCGATCGCGAACGCGGCCAGCGCGCCCATCTCGAGCCAGATGCCGAACGACCCCTGCCACAGCCGCCACATCGGGTCGCCGTACCTCACGAGGGCGACGCCCTGCGTCACGAGCGTGAACGCCGCCACCGCGACCCCAGCTACGGCGAGAATGCCGAGCCACGTGCCGGCCATGTACTGCCATCGGTGAACCCGCTTCGAGAGCACGCTGTACACCGTGCGTCGCTCGACCTCGGCAGGAACGCGGTTCGCCGCGAGCGAGAGAGTCAGGACGAGGGCTGCGACGAAGACCAGCGCAAGCGAGATCTCCCTGAAGACGGCCGCGGCCACGCCGACGCCGTACGACGGCAGCTGCGGGACCATCACGGACAGGATCGCCGCGAACACGCCGACAAGGTAGAGGACCTTGCGGCGGACGGCGTCCGCGACGACCGCCGCGGCGATCGCAAGGACGTTGCGCATCTACGCCACCTCCCGGGCAGACCCGCCCTCGCCCTTGGGCGACGCCAGCATCCGCGCGAAGTAGTCCTCGAGCGAGTCGCGCTTGGGGTTGACCGCGACGACCGTGCCCCCGGCGTCGTCGATCAGGTCGACGGTTCGCCGAACGGACGCGTCGCGGACCGAGAAGATCCACGCGCCTCCGGAAGTGGCGACGTCCTCCACCAGCGCCGCCAGCTCGGCCGGCAGCGCCTCGGGCAATCCGCGGGCGCGGATCGAGGAGTGACCCGCGACGTTGAGCAGGTCGTCGATGTGCCCCTCGGCCGCCACGCGCCCGCCGTTGACGATCGTCACGCGATCGCAGACCGCCTCGACCTCGGAGAGCTGGTGCGACGACAGCAGCACGGTGCGCCCCTCGTCGCGCAGCGCGAGCATCAGGTTCCGCATGTCTCGCTGCCCTATCGGGTCGAGACCCGACGCGGGCTCATCGAGCACGATGACGCGCGGATCGCCGAGGAGCGCCTGGGCGACACCCAGGCGCTGCAGCATCCCTCGCGAGAATTTCGAGAGCGCCTCGTGCCCCCGGCCCTCGAGCCCCACGAGCGCGAGAAGGCGCTCGGAGGTGGTGCGCAGCTCGGCGCGCGAGAGGCCGACCAGACGCCCGTAGAGCCGGAGAGCCTCGGTCGCGGTGAGCTGCATCGGGAAGTACGGCTGCTCGGGCAGGAAGCCGAGACGGATGCGGCCCTCGGGCCTCGTGGAGTCGCGGCCCTCCACCCGGAAGGTGCCGGACGTGGGCCGCACCAGGCCGATCAGCATCTTCAGCGTGGTGGTCTTGCCGGCCCCGTTCGGTCCCAGCAACCCGTGGATCGAGCCTTCCGCGACGCGCAGGGAGACGTCGTGGACGACGGTCTTGGGACCGCCGACGCGCGCCCGGTACACCTTGCGCGCGCCGCTAACCTCGATCGCCAGTCGCTCCTCGCCCATCAGCGCACTCCTCGTTGCTTGGCCTTGAGGAAGGCATCCCTGTCCTTCGTGAAGGTGTGCGAGCCGTCGCGGCCCGTCAAGACGTAGTAGATGTAGCCGGAGCTCCGGGGGTGCGCGGCCGCCTCGATGGAGGGGAGGCCGGGGCTCGCGATCGGACCCGGCGGCAATCCCTTGTGGAGGTACGTGTTGTACGGGCTCTGCACGCGCAGGTCGCTGTAGAGCAGCCGCTTCTTGTTCCCCACGACGTACTGGACCGTGGCGTCGATCTCCAGCCTCATCCCGCGGTCGAGGCGGTTGTAGATCACCGAGGAGACGATCGGGCGCTCCTTCGCCAGCCGCGTCTCGCGCTCGATCATCGACGCGATACTGACGACGTCATGCGGCGTCAGCCCTTTCGAGGCGGCGTACGACATGTCGACGTCCTGCGTCTCCTTGCCGAACTGGTCGAGCATCATCTCGATGACATCGGCCGCCGTGGCGCCCTTCTTGACCCTGTACGTCTTCGGGAAGAGGTAGCCTTCGAGAGTAGGCGTGGAATTGAAGCGCAGGAAGCCGTGCGAGGCCGCGAACCTCGACGCCTCCTTCGAGGCGAGCCGTTCGAACTCCGCAGCGGGTATCCCCGTCTTCGCCTGCACCCGCTCCGCGATCTGGGCCAGGGTGAAGCCTTCCGGGATCGTGACGGTGTAGTAGAGCAGCGGCGGGCCTTCCTCGAGCCGCATGATCACCGTCTCGTAGTCCATCCCCGTCGACAGGTCGTAGACCCCGGGCTTGAACTTCCCGTCGGCCCCATCGAGCCTCGCGCGCAGGCGGAACATGTTGGCGTTGCCCACGACGCCGTTCGCGACGAGGCGGCCGGCGATCTGCTGGGTGGACGCGCCTTTCGGGATCTCGATCTGCACCGGCTTCCCTGCGGACACCGCCGGAGCGCGGAAGACCGAGAGCCACAACACCGCGCACGAGACGAGCAGCAACAGGGCCGCGGCGGAGAGAACGACTGCTGCGGTCCGCCCGCGGCGCTTGCGCTTGGGCGTTCCTCGCGACGCGCCCTCAGTCATGAGGCCGCTCCTGCCGTCCGCGCGCGTCCAGCCAAGTTTGCAGGAGGAGGGCGGCAGCGATCATGTCGGCTATCCCGCGCTGCTCGCGCTCCGTCCTCCCCGCCGCCCGCAACACGCGCTGCGCCTCGGCCGAGGACAGCCGTTCGTCCGCGTACTCGACGGGCAGGCGCAAGAGGTCCGCCAGGCGGTCGCCGAGCTCGCGCACGCGGCGGGCCTGCGGCCCCTCCTCGCCCGCCATGGTGAGAGGGAGGCCGACCACAAGCATGCCCACGTCGCTCTCCCGAACGAGCTCCCGCAGCGGCCGGGGGTCGGCGAGCAGGCGCTTGGTGTCGAGCACGGTGATCGGGTTCGCTACCCGCTCCTCGGGATCGGACACGGCCACGCCGGTCCGCACCTCCCCGATGTCGAGTCCGACCACGCGCACGCGCTACTCCACGCCGAGCGTCTCGCGGGCGGCACGCAGGGCGCCGTCGACGCCGGCCGCGTCGGGGCCGCCGCCCTGGGCCATCTGCGGCTTGCCGCCGCCCCGGCCCCCGACGGCGGGCGCGACCGCCCGCATCAGCGCGCCCGCGTCGAAGCCCTTGCCCACCGCCGGGCCGGACCCGGACGCCACGATCACGACCTTGCCGTCCGTGACGCTCAAGATCAGCACGGCGCCGTCGGGCCCGCGCATCTCGTCCGCGACGGTGCGGATCGCCTCCGCGTCGAACCCGTCGAGCCGGCCGACGTGCAGCGGGTAGCCGCCCGCGGGCATCCACAGCTCGAACCGGTCGGCCTCCACTCGCGCCGCGGCCGCGCTGCGCGCCGCCTTCTCGGCCTCGCGCAGCCGCTTGACCGTGGCCTCGGCCTTCTCGGCCACTTCCGCCGGACGGCACTTCAGCGCGTCCGCGGCGCGCGTGAGCACGGCCTCCTCGGCGTAGACGTGCTCCATCGCCCCGAACGAGGTGACCGCCTCGATGCGGCGGAGGTTGGCGCCGACGGAGCCCTCGGACGCGATCTTGAGGAATCCGATCTCGCTCGTGCGCGCCACGTGCGTGCCGCCGCACAGCTCGCGGCTGAAGTTGCCGATCTCGAGCACGCGCACGAACTCTCCGTACTTCTCGCCGAACAGCGCGATGACGCCTGCCTCGCGCGCGGACGCGAGCGACGTCTCGTACGCGCGAACGGGGTGGTCCTCCATGATCTTCGTGTTCGCCAGCCGCTCGACCTTCGCGAGCTGCTCGGCCGAGGGCGCCTCGAAGTGCGTGAAGTCGAAGCGCAGGCGATCGGGGCTCACGAAGCTCCCCGACTGCTTCACATGCTCGCCGAGCACGAGCCTCAACGCCCAGTGGAGCAGGTGCGTCGCCGTGTGGTTGCGCCGGACGCGCTCCCGGCGAGGAACGTCGATGTTCGCGTGCACGCGGTCGCCGACGGACAGGGTGCCGTTGGTGACCCTTCCTAGGTGGCTCACGAGACCTCGCACGGGGATGCGGGCGTCCGAGACTTCGAACGTCGCCGTGTCGGAGGTGATCGAGCCGCTGTCGCCGACCTGACCGCCCTGCTCGGCATAGAAGGGCGTGATGTCGAGCAGCACCTCGCCGCTCTCGCCCGCCGAGACGCCGTCCGCCGGCTCGCCGTCGACGACGATGCCGACGACGGTCGCGTCCGCCTCGTCGACCTCGTACCCCGCGAACTCGACCGAGCCGCGCCGCAGGCTCTCGCCCGCGCGCGCGTAGGCTGCGCTCGACGCCCCCCACGACACGTCGCGAACCCCCGCGCGCCCGCGCTCGCGCTGCGCCGTCATCTCAGCCTCGAAGGCGTCCATGTCGAGCCTGAGGCTGTTCTCGTGGGCGATCTCTGCGGTGAGCTCGACGGGGAAGCCGTACGTGTCGTGCAGCGTGAACGCGACCCCGCCCGGGAACACGGACGCTCCGGCCTCCCGCACGCGGCCGATCTCGTCCTCCAGCAGCGCCATGCCCTGCTTCAGCGTCGCGCCGAACCGCGCTTCCTCGTTGCCGACGATGCGTTCGATGAGCTCGCGGTTCTCGAGGAGCTCCGGGTACGCCTCGCCCATGTCGCCGACCACGACCGAGATCAGCGTCGTGAGGAACGGCTCGACGAGCCCGAGCAGCCGGCCGTGGCGGACGCCGCGGCGAAGCAGGCGCCGCAGCACGTAGCCGCGGCTCTCGTTCGAGGGCAGCACGCCGTCGGCGATCATGAACGCCAGCGCGCGGGAGTGGTCCGCGAGGATGCGCAGGGAGACGTCCGTCCGATCGGACGCCCCGTAAGCCACCCCGCACAGGCGCGAGGCCTCGTCGATCACGCGACGGAGGATGTCCGTCTCATAGTTGCTGTTGACTCCCTGCAGGATAGCCGCGATGCGCTCGAGCCCCATGCCGGTGTCGATGTTCTTCTTCGGCAGCGGGACGAGCGTCCCATCCTGCTGACGGTCGTACTGCATGAAGACGAGGTTCCAGTACTCGAGGAAGCGGTCGCAATCGCAACCGGGCGCGCACGTGGGAAGGCCGCAGCCGACGTCCGGGCCTTGATCGTAGTAGAGCTCGGAGCAAGGGCCGCACGGACCCGTCGGGCCGGCCGACCAGAAGTTGTCCTTCGCGCCCATCCGCACGATGCGCGCGGCCGGGACGCCCACCACGTCGCGCCAGATACCCTCGGCCTCGTCGTCGTCCTCGTAGATCGAGAACCACAGGCGGTCGGGGTCGAGACCGAGGACCTTCGTCGAATACTCGAAGCTCCACGGGATGATCTCGGCTTTGAAGTAGTCGCCGAAGCTGAAGTTGCCGAGCATCTCGAAGAACGTCTGGTGGCGTCCGGTGTGCCCGACGATCTCGATGTCGGTCGTGCGCACGCACTTTTGGCACGTCGTGGCGCGCGTGTAGTCGCGCTTCTCGATGCCGAGGAACACCGGCTTGAACTGCACCATCCCGGCGGTGGTGAGCAGCAGCGACGGGTCGTCGGGGATGAGTGACGAAGAAGGGAGCCTTACGCATCCCTTTGACTCGAAGAACGTGAGGAAGCTCTCTCGTATCTCGCCGGACTTCATGAGACTCCTTGGATCGTCAGTACGCGCAGGTCACCTCGCCCGGCGCTGCGACGACCCGTCCGCGCGCACGACGCCCGGGTGTCCGTCGCCGTCGGCGGGAGCGTCCTTGACCGCGGGCAGTTCCGCCTCGGCGCGGCCGAGGTAGTGCATGAATAGCGCCTTCCCCGTAGCCGCGACGGGAATCGCGACGAGCAGGCCCAGCAGCCCTGCAAGCTCCGCGCCGACGAGCAGTGAGAATATCACGAGCACCGGGTGAAGGTCGACCTCGCGCGACATGATCCGGGGGCCGAGCACGTTGCCTTCCACCTGCTGCACTCCGACCATGACGGCCAGACCCAGCAGGGCGGTGAGCGGGCTGACGAACAGGCCCGTGATGACGACTATCACGCCGCCCACGACCGGCCCGATGTAGGGAACCACGGACAGCAGGCCGGTGATGAGGCCGATGATGCCCGAGTACGGCAGCCCGACGATCGTCAGGCCGATCGCCGTCAGCACGCCGTCGACGATCGCGATGATCGCCTGCCCGCGAACGTAGCCGCGCAGCACGGTCGACGCCTCGCGGACGATCACTTCGGCGTCGGGACGCCAGCGCGGTCCCGCGATCAGCACGAGCTCGCGCCGGATGAGTGGCAGGTCTAGCAGGACGTAGAACGCGATGAACAGCGCGAGCAGGCCGTCGAGGAAGAAGGTCGCTATCGAGCCTCCGGCGGTCACGATCTCGCTCGCGGCGATCCTCGCCGCGTCGCCGAGCTGCGCCGCCACGCTGGACTGCACGGTCGCGGCGATGTCCCGGACCCAGGGCGGGAGGACCGACCAGTAGCGGGCGGCGGGTCCCGAGAGGGTCTTCACCGCCTGCTCCACGTACCCGGGGAACGCCAGGAGGAACTGCCCGAATTGCGCGGCGAGCACGGGGAAGAGGAAGACTCCGGCGAGCGTGAGCACGATGAACGCGACGACGTAGCACGCGAGCACGGCGGACCAGCGCGGAACGCCCTTGCTCTCGATGAACGCAACGGGACCGCGCAGCAGGAAGACGAGCACGGCGGCCATCAGGAACGGGATCAGCACCGGCTCGATGCGCGCCAGGAGCCACAACGCCGCGACGACGAGCACGAGCACGCCGACGGCGGCCCATGCCCGTATTCCGAGAGCCTTCCACCGCTCGAGCCGCTGCTCGTCGGCCACGCGCTAGCCTTCCTCTCGCACCAGGTTCTCTCGCAGGACCTTGAGCGTCTTGCGCAGCAGGCGCGACACCTGCATCTGCGAGATGCTCAGCTGCCGCGCGATCTCCGTCTGCGTCAGCCCCTCGAAGAATCGCAGGTACAGCACGCGCTGCTCTTGCGGCGACAGGTCCTTCAGCGCCGCCGCCAGCGTCGCGCGATCGTCGACGACGGCCATCAGGTGATCGTCTTTGCCGATGTACTCGAGGATGCTGAAGCTGTCGGTGCCGTCCGTGTTGCGATCGCTCTCCAGTGAGACGAAATTGTACGCCTCGGACGTCTCGAGCGCCTCGAGGACCTCCTCCGACGTCACGCCGAGATACTCGGCGATCTCAGGGATCGTGGGAGAGCGCTGCTGCTTCTGGGTCAGCGCGTCGACCGCCTGATTCACCCGGAACGACAGCTCCTGCAGACGCCGCGGCACCTTGATCGCCCAGCCCTTGTCGCGGAAATACCGCTTGAGCTCGCCGACGATCGTGGGCGTGGCGTACGTCGTGAACTCGACTTCCCGCTCGATGTCGAACCGGTCGATGGCCTTGATGAGCCCGATCGTCCCCACCTGCACGAGATCGTCGATGGGCTCCCCACGGTTGCGAAAGCGGCTCGCCAGGTACTTCACGAGGTTGAGGTACATCGTGACGAGCTCGTCGCGAGCCGACTCGTCACCGGTCGCGTGGTAGCGCCTGAATAGCTCCCGCGTCCGTTCCTTGTCCCAAGTCAGTTTCCGGGACGTGTTCCTGCTGTTCCGCGGCACTCTCGTCCCCCCGCCCTTCAGGAGACGCGCTTCAGCAGACGGATGTAGCACGCACCGTCGTCGGTGCGGATCTCGAACTCGTCGCAGACGGACTCGAGGATGAACCGCGCGTATCGGCTGCCCGTCTCCTCCTCCAGCTCCTCACCGCACGTGTTCGAGGGCGTGCTCGCCGTCGCCGCGAACGCTCCCGCTTCGAGCGCGAACGTGAACGTCACGTCGGCGCCGGACGCATGCGCCGCCGCGAGCGCGAACGACTCCTCCACCGCTATCCGGACGTCGTCGATTTCGTCGATCGACATCCCCATCCTGCTGGCTAGTTCGGCTGCGGCCATTCGGACGGTCCGCGCATACTCGCCGCGAGCCGGGACGGACAGCACGATGCGGTCAGATGCCATGTCTCCTCCGGGGGCTAGGACCAGGGGCCGGGGACGCGGGGGCCGGGTGAAGCCCCGCGAGTCACACATCTATCTTTCCCTCAACGCCGCGACGAACCTTCGCGCCCGTTCGGCGTATTCGGCGACCTTCACGATCCGGACGTGCACCGCGTCTCGCGCCGCCGTCGTGGTCTCCTCCACGGTGTCCGAGACCTGCTGCACGTGCTCCAGCACGTCGTCCAGCCGCATCAGCTCGAGGCTGACCGCCTGCGCCGCGACGTCGGCGTCCTCGATGAGCCCCGGCAGGCGCGTGGCGGTGACGTCCGCGAGCGCGCGGACGGAGCGGAGGGTGCGCACGAGCTCGTATGCTGCATACGTGCCGATACCGGCCAGCGCGATGAGCACCGCCGTCAGCACGACACCGAGCACTTCTCCGACTCCCACCGCACCTCCAACCAGCGGCCGCGGACGCGCTTCGAGTGTAGCAGAGAGACCGCTGCGGACCAGGTCATTCGTGCGACGGCTCAGGCTTCGGCCGTGCCCTCTCGCGCTCCGCCTCCCAGCCGCGCGGTCCCGGCTCGAAGAACCGCGTCCCGGTCAAGCCGTCGGGCAGGTACTGCTGGTCGACCCAACCCGAGGGGTAGCTGTGCGGGTACCTGTAGGCCGGGTACCGGTCGGCGCCCGGGCGATGGCGGTCTCGAAGGTGGTTCGGCACCTGTCGGGCTGGTCCCTCCCGCACCTCGGCGAGCGCGGCGTCGATCGCGACGATCGCCGAGTTGCTCTTGGGCGCGAGCGCCATGTAGACGGCCGCCTGCGCGAGGTTGATGCGGCACTCCGGCCACCCCACCGACTCCGCCGCCTTGAACGCAGCATGGGCGACCAGCAGAGCCTGCGGGTCCGCGTTGCCGACGTCCTCGGAGGCGAAGATCAGGATGCGCCGCGCGATGAACTTCGGGTCCTCCCCTCCCGCTGCCATGCGGGCAAGCCAGTACACCGCGGCGTCCGGGTCCGAGCCGCGCATCGACTTGATGAACGCGGAGATCACGTCGTAGTGCGCGTCGGCGTCCTTGTCGTAGATGAGCGCTCGCGTGCGAGTCGTCTCGGCCACCGCCTCGATTCCGATCGCCGTCCGCCCCTCGGCGCCTGCCGGCGTCGCGGCGAACGCGAGCTCGAGCGTGGTGAGCGCCACTCGGGCGTCTCCCCCGCTCGTCACGACGATGCGCTCCTCCGCTTCCGGCGCAAGCTCGACGCCGGGA
>JAJZPX010000299.1 GCA_021811025.1 Actinomycetes bacterium | reverse complement strand
GATGTCGCACATGTCGCGGTAGTGCTCCTGCAGCAGCGTCATGACGCGGTCGAGCTCGTTGCCGGCCTCGGGCAGCTCGGTCTTGAGGTCGGCGATCGCCTCGGTGTTGCGGATGCCGGCGACGACATCCTCGCCCTGCGCGTTCGTGAGGTAGTCGCCGTAGAACTCGTTGGTGCCGTCGGCCGGGTTGCGGGTGAACGCGACGCCCGTGGCCGACGTGTCGCCCATGTTGCCGAACACCATCGCCTGCACGTTGACCGCGGTGCCCAGCTCGGCCGAGATGCGGTACAGCTTGCGGTAGTCCTGCGCCCGCTTGTTGTTCCAGCTCTTGAAGACGGCCTCGATGGCGAGCCGCAGCTGCGTCGCGTCGTCCTGCGGGAACACGACCTTGCCGCCCTGCGCGATCTGCGGGAATTCCGAAGCGGAGGCGTGGTCCGACACGATCTGCTTGAACTGGCCGATCAGGTCCTTGAGGTCCTCGGCCGAAAGCTCCGTGTCGAGCTTGACGCCGCGCGCGGCCTTCATCGCCACGATCGCGTTCTCGAACAGGTCGCCTTCCACGTCCAGCACGACCTTGCCGAACATCTGGATGAAGCGCCGGTAGCTGTCGTAGGCGAAGCGGGCGTTGTCGGTGAGCCGCGCCAGCGCCTCGACGCTCTCGTCGTTGAGGCCGAGGTTGAGGATGGTGTCCATCATGCCCGGCATCGAGAACGGCGCGCCCGAGCGCACCGAGACGAGCAGCGGGTCGTTCACGTCGCCGAGCTTCTTGCCCATCTTGGCCTCGAGCTTCGCGGCGTGCTGGTCGATCTCGTCCTGCAGCCCCTCGGGGAACTTCGCGCCGACCTCGTAGTACTCGTTGCAAGCCTGGCACGTGATGGTGAAGCCGGGGGGCACGGGCAGCCCAAGGCGCGTCATCTCCGCCAGGTTCGCCCCCTTCCCGCCCAGGACGTACTTCATGGACGCGTCGCCTTCCTCGAAGGCGTAGACACGCTTCACGTCGTCTGGCATTCCCTCTCCTCCTCGCGTACCGTACCGGCAGTGCGCATTGACATATCCTACCGAACGATGCGCGCCGGAAGAAACCTCCTGCTAACCTACCCCTCCACGGCCGCGCCGGTTCGCCGCCCCCGGCGGTCACCTCTCGACGTGCCGGATGATCTCCTGGGCGGTCTCCTCGATGGCCTTGTTGTCCGTGCGGATGACCATGCAGCCGATGCGCTTCATCACGCCGCGCGCGGTCTCCAGCTCGCGGTCGACGAACTCGTGGTCCGAGTACTGCCGCGTGTAGCCGCCGAGCTCGCGCAGGCGCTGCCCACGGATCTCCACGAGCAGCGACGGGTCGGTCACCAGCCCGAACACCGTGCGCGGATCGAGCGAGAACAGCTCGGCCGGCGGCTCCACCTCCACCATCAGCGGCACGTTCGCGACCTTGTAGCCCTTGTACGCGAGGTACATGGACAGCGGCGTCTTGCCCGAGCGCGACACGCCGATGAGCACGACCTCCGCGTCGGCGAGGTCATCGGCACCTCGGCCGTCGTCGTGCTTGACCGCGAACTCGAGCGCCTCGACGCGGTCGAAGTAGTCGCGGTCGGTCTTGCGGATCATGCCGGCCTTCCACGCGGGCGAGACGCCCGACGCCCGCTCGAGCGCCACGATCCCCGGACCGATGATGTCGACGGCTTCGACCGACGTGGCCTTCGCGATGCGCGCCATCTCGCCGCGCAGCGCCGGATCGGCGAAGGTGTAGAAGACGACGATGCACGCGTCGTGCGCGGCGGCGAGGACGATGTCCTCGATCTGCGCCGCGGAGCTGATCTTCGGCATCCGGACGACCCGGAACGTGTCCGGGTCGAACTGCGACAGCGCCGCCTTCGTGACCTGGTCGGCAGTCTCGCCGAGGGAGTCCGAGACGATGTAGACCGCCGGGCGGCGCTCAGCAGACCGCATCTCCCGCTACCCTTCTCGAAGAGCCCTCTGTGCGTACGCGACGAATCGCCGCGCGAACTCGAAAGCCGCCTTGGCGCCGTCCTGCGACCAGGCTTCCCGCAACGCCTACCCCTCCAGCTTCCCGAAGTCGGCGAACCGCTCGAACAGCGCGACGAAGCGGTTCAGCAGGCGCAGGCGGTTCGTGCGAAGCGCCTCGTCCGGGTCCATGACGAGCACGGCGTCGAAGAACGCGTCGATCGGCCCGCGGAGCGCCGCCAGCACCTCCAGCGCCTCCGTGTAGCGGGCGGCTGCGAGCGCCGCTCCCGCCGCGATCTCGGCCGAGGTCAGCGCCTCGGCCAGCGAGCGCTCCTCAGCGCCCATGAGCGCGACGTCGGCCGACGTGCCGAGCGCGCGCTGCGAGAGGTTGCGCGCGCGCGTGAACGCGATCGCGAGGTCGGCGATGGCCGGCTCGGAGCGGAACGGCGTGAGCGCCTCGCAGCGTGCCGCGGCGTCGGCGGGGTCGTCGCCGGCAACCGCGAGCACGGCGGCGACGGTGTCGTACGCGTGCCCGCGCTCGCGCAGCATGCCGTCGAAGCGCCCGAGCACGAACTCGCGCACCTCGGCGCCGACCGCCTCGCGATCCAGCCCCGGCAGCGTCTCGCGGTACCCGTCGAAGGCGGCCGAGATCGAGTCGGCGAGACGCAGGCGCAGCCCGCCGTCCACGACGATGCCGAGGATCCCCAGCGCCGAGCGGCGCAGCGCGTAGGGGTCGGCCGAGCCGGTCGGGCCCTGACCGATCGCGAAGATGCCGCATATCGTGTCGAGCTTGTCCGCCGCCGACACCAGCTTGCCCGGCGCGCTCGCCGGAAGCGCGTCCCCCGCGAACCGCGGCCGGTAGTGCTCGGGTATCGCCTGCGCG
>JAJZPX010000298.1 GCA_021811025.1 Actinomycetes bacterium | reverse complement strand
CCGCGGAGGCGTCGACATCGTCGAGGACTTCGCGAGCCCGCTCCCAAAGGTGTTGGCCGACGCGGACCAGCTCAAGCAGATAGCCGTGAACCTCATCAGCAATGCGGTGCAGGCGATGGAGGAAACCGGCGGCAGGGTGACGGTGTCGACGCGCGGCGCGGACGGGTACGTGGAGATGGCGTTCGCGGACAATGGGCCGGGCATCCCGCCGGATCGGCTCTCGAAGGTGTTCGACCCGTTCTATTCGACCCGCAGCGAGGGCACGGGTTTGGGCCTGACGATCGTGCATCGCATCGTGGACGAGCACAACGGGCACATCGAGGTCATGAGCGAGCCGGGGGAGGGGACGGTGTTCACCGTCTCGCTCCCGTCGGTGGAGGACGAGGGCGCACGGGGCGAGCAAGCGGGCACGAGGGAGAGTGTGTAGCCGGTGAGACGACGAGTGCTGATCGCTGACGACGAGAAGAACATGCGGTGGGTGCTTCGCCAGTCGCTCGAGGCCGACGACTTTGAAGTCGTGGAGGCCGCGGACGGCAAGGAGGCGCTGGCGTCGGTGGACGACCTGCCCCCGGACGTGATGGTGCTCGACCACAAGATGCCCGCGCCGGACGGGATGGAGGTGCTGCGGCGCATCCGCGCCAAGGCGCACCAGTTCCCCGTCATCATGCTGACCGCGCACGGCAATGTCGAGACCGCGGTGGAGGCGATGAAGGCCGGCGCGACCGAGTACCTCACGAAACCGTTCGACCTCGAGGAGCTCAAGCTGCGCATCCAGCATGCCATCGACGTCGGCGAGATGGCCGCAGAGGTGCAACGCCTGCGCGAGGAGCTCGACCGCGACTACGACATCGACGGGATCATCGCGGCGGACACGCGAATGCTCGAGGCGCTCGAGATGATACGCACCGTGGCGCCGACGAGCGCGACCGTCATGATCTTCGGCGAGTCGGGCACGGGCAAGGAGCTGGCCGCCCGGTCGATACACCGGCTGTCCAGCCGCGGCAACAAGGCCTTCGTCTCGGTCTCGGCGGGGGCGCTCCCCGAGACGCTGCTGGAGAGCGAGCTGTTCGGCTACGAGAAGGGCGCGTTCACCGGGGCGATGCAGGCCAAGCCGGGCCGCCTGGAGCTGGCCAACGGGGGCACGCTGTTCCTCGACGAGGTGGGAGACCTGACGCCCACGGTGCAGGTGAAGCTTCTGCGCGTACTGCAGGAGCGGACGTTCGAGCGGCTCGGCGGGACGCGCACGATCGAGGTCGATCTTCGGGTCGTGGGGGCGACGAACCGCGACCTGCAGCAGCTGATCGCGGAAGGTGCGTTCCGCGAGGACCTGTACTACCGGTTGAACGTCGTGCCGATCACGCTGCCGCCGCTGCGCCAGCGCCCGAGCGACATCCCGCGGCTCGTCGCGCACTTCATGGAGAAGTTCAACGCGGGCACCAAGACCATCTCGTCCGACGCGTTGCGGTTGCTGTCCGAATACCCCTGGCCCGGCAACATTCGCGAGCTCGAGAACACGATCGAGCGGATCGTGATCCTGAGCAAGGGGGAGGAGATCGGTGTGCACGACCTCCCGGGCGAGGTGCGCGCGGGCGCTCGCCCGTTCGAGCCGGGCGGCGCTGCCGCCATCACTCTGCCCGACGAGGGTGTGAACCTCGAGGAGGTCGAGCTCGACCTCATCCGCCAGGCGCTGGATCGCTCGGCCGGGAGCACGGCGAAGGCAGCCAGGCTGCTAGGCATGACGGCGAAGACGCTCGAGGCGCGGATGCAGAGGCTGGGTCTCTGACCTGCGCCGAAGATCATCCTTTCATTTCCAGCTTCTTGGCACCGCCCTTGCTCGCGCCCGGCATGTATCCGGCCGAAGGAGCGATGTGAGTCCAGGACGCCTCAAGCGTCTGCTCGCAGCCACGGCGGGCGTCGTCGCCGTCGCGGCGGTGCTGTTCGGCCTGCTCCTGGCGATCAACGCCGACTGCGGCTTCGCGGGGTGCACCGGCACGAGCGCGTTCGGCTGGACGCTGCCGATCGTGGCGGGGATCCTCATCGGAGGGGTCGCGTGGTTCCTTCTGTTCAGCGCGCCGAACTACGCCGATCTCGGACGGCACCGACCGCATTCGATCCCGTGCCCGTCCTGTCGGAAGGCGGTCATGGCGGGGTGGCGGCTCTGCCCGTACTGCGGGCGCGTTCTGCCGCTGGGGACCGACGCGCGCGAACGGTTCTAGGTGTGCCGCGCCTCGTCTGGCATACCCTGTGCAGTATACTGTCCCCGGCCTTCGTCAACCGGAGAAGCCGGGCCGGCTGGGAAGATGATCGCAGCGCTGTCCGTCTAGAGAGAGGGTTCGCAAGATGGCCGAGACCACCGTCAAGCTGAAGACGACCGGCATGCACTGCCCGTCGTGCTCGATGCTCATCGAGATGAGCGTGGGGGACCTGGACGGCGTCGCGAGCGTGCACAGCGATCACAAGTCGGGCCAGACCGAGGTGACGTTCGACCCCGACGTGCTGGGCACGGAGCGGATCATCGACGAGATCCGCAAGGCCGGATACGGCGCCGAGGCGGAGTAGCGGGATCGCGATGACGGGAGTCGCAGCGTTCGGGGTCGCTTTCGCGGCGGGACTGGTGTCGTTCCTGTCGCCGTGCGTGCTGCCATTGGTGCCGGGCTATGTGTCGTTCATGACCGGGCTGTCGCCCGCGCAGCTCGACGAGAGGCGCGGCCGGCTGTCCGACGTGCTCGTGCCGAGCCTGCTGTTCGTGCTCGGGCTGACGATTGTGTTCGTCACGCTCGGCGCGACCGCCTCGGCACTCGGCGCCGTGCTCTCCGCGTACAAGGGCCTTCTGGCTCGCGCCGGCG
>JAJZPX010000297.1 GCA_021811025.1 Actinomycetes bacterium | reverse complement strand
CCGAGCCCGGCCGCGGTGTACTCGTCCGCTTCGGCCCTCACGTGCTCCCGGTCGGACTCGGTGGCGAGTCCGAACGCCAGCGCCGCGACGACGCCGAACGCGAGACCGCCGACGTGCGCCCAGTTGGCGACCGAGCTCGTCGCGCCGGCGATCGTGACGACGCCGGACGCGACCTCGCGCAGACCCCACAAGATGACGCCCGCGACCGACGTGAGATCGAACGTGCCCCACCTGTAGAACGCGAACCAGAACACGCGCATCTTGTCGTGATACAGGCGCACCGCGAACACGCCGATGACGGCGGCGATCGCACCGGATGCCCCGACCGTGGGGACGTCGCGCATCTGCGGGAGGAACGTCAGCACCATCGCGCCGTGCACGAGCGACGCCGCCAGGCCGCCGGCGATGTAGAGGCCGATGTACCGGAGCCGGCCGACGGCGTCCTCCACCACGGAGCCGAACAGCCACAGGAAGTACATGTTGCCGCCGAGGTGGAAGATCGGGTCGCCGTGGAGGAACAACGAGGTGAGCCAGGTGTACGCTCCGGCGGCGTTCATCTTGAACCCGAGCGCCTGGATCACGGGCACGTTCCAGAACGTGGCGAAGCAGATCAGCGCGTTCACCACGATGAGCGTGACCGTCACCGCTGGGAAGCGCTTCAGCGCTCGGTCGATGCGAAACGGCAGGAAGAACATCGTCCACCCCCTTGGACGTCCGTTGCAGCAGTACCATCGGCATCCTCGGGTATGCTCTGAACGGTGGTCTTCGCATTGTCGGAAGGAGCCTTTCGGATGCGTGCCGTGCCTGTGTCCGACGCGATCTGGTGGGTCGGGGCGGTCGACTGGGGCCTACGCGACTTCCACGGCTACGAGACCCCGCGAGGGACGACGTACAACGCCTACCTCGTGCGCGGCGAGCGAACCGCGCTCGTGGACACCGTCAAGGCGCCGTTCGTGCCCGAGCTCCTCTCGCGCGTCCGCGAGGTCGTCGACCCGGCCGCCATCGAGCTGATCGTCGTCAACCACGTCGAGCCGGACCACAACGGCGGGCTGCCTGAGGTGATGGCTGCGTGCCCGAACGCGCGCGTGGTGGCGAGCAGGTCGGGCGTGGCCGGCGTGGCGGAGTACCACGACGGCCTCTCCATCGGCGAGGTGGGCGCGGACGACGTCATCGACCTCGGCGGCAGAACGCTGCGCTTCCTGCCGGTGCCGATGGTGCACTGGCCGGACTCGATGTTCACCTTCTGTCCCGAGGCCGGCACCCTCATGCCGAACGATGCTTTCGGCCAGCACTTGGCGAGCTCGCAGCGCTTCGCCGGCGAGATCGGGATGCCGCTCGCGCTCGAGCAGCTCGGCGTCTACTACGCGAACATCCTCATGCCTCTCGGCCGGCAGGTGTCCCGCGCGACAGAGAAGGTCGTCGAGGCGGGGTGGGATTGCCGGACTGTCGCGCCATCGCACGGGGTCATATGGCGCGGCGACGAGGTGCCGCGCGTGCTGGACGCATACCGCCGGTGGACCGAAGGGGAGACCGAGGCGAGGGTCACGCTCGCCTTCGCCACTATGTGGGGCTCGACGCGCCTGCTCGCGGAGTCGATCGCGGACGGCGTCGCGGCCGAGGGGCTGCCCGTGCGCGTGTTCGATCTCGCCGACAGCCTCGTCTCGGACGTCACGTTCGACCTGCTCGAAGCGCGGGGCTTCCTGCTCGGCGGCCCCACGCTGCACCACGGGATGCTGCAGCGCGTCGCCGGCTACCTCCAGTGGCTCGAGGGCCTGAAGCCGGCGGGGAAGCTCGCGGCGACGTTCGGCAGCTACGGGTGGGGCGGCGGAGCGTGCAAGCAGACGCAGGAGCGCCTCGAGGCGATCGGCTTCTCGATCGCGGCCGAGCCGTACCAGCAGAAGTATCGCCCGGCGGCCCAGGAGCTCGCCGAGGCGTTCGAGTGGGGCCGCGTCTTCGCCCGGGCGGTCGCCGAAGCGCCCGCGAAAGCGCAGGGGTAGACTGCGGGAAGACCTCGGCAAGGCCTGGTCGGTAGCATCTTGGGATGGCGGCCGGCTCGCATGTCCGGCCGACGAATCGGCTATACTTCGGATAGCCGACGGAGGTGCCGATGCTCACGAGGATCCAGAAGTGGGGCAACAGCCAGGGTGTGCGTCTGACCAGGGAGCTGCTGAGCGACGCGGGCATGGAGGTCGGCGACGGAGTGGACGTGCGGGCGCGCGACGGCGTTCTCGTCGTCACCCCTGTGAGGCGGGTCAGGGGCCGGGTCGACCTGGCCCAGCTCGTCAGGGAGATCCCCGCAGACTACGAGCCGGGCGAGTTCGGCTGGGGTCCACCCGCGGGAGAAGAGGCCTGGTAGTGGCGGTCTACACCCCGCGCAAAGGCGACTTCGTGACGCTGTCGTTCGATCCTCAGTCGGGTCACGAGCAGCAGGGCCGGCGGCCGGCGCTCGTCGTCAGCAACGATCTGTTCAACCGACACACCGGCTTGTGCATCGTCTGTCCCGTCACGAACGCCCGCCGCGACTACCCTTTTCACGTGGGTATTCCGGCCGGGAACGCTGTGACGGGCGTCGTCATGGCAGAGCAGGTGAAGTCGGTTGACTTCCGTGCCCGGTCGGCCAAGCGGATAGGGCGCGCGCCGCAGCCCGTCCTCGAAGAGACACTGTCGATCCTCGACGCTTGCCTCTACTGATCGCCGCCTCTTTGCGTTCGCCCGGGCGGCCTTCGCGCTCCGCCGCGCTCCGAAGCGCGCGACGCGGCACCACCGCTTCCGCCACGATCTGCATTATTCTCAACCAGTGAGAAATATGTGTACAATGCGATGAGAACTTCGGGCAATGGAAGGTCGTG
>JAJZPX010000296.1 GCA_021811025.1 Actinomycetes bacterium | reverse complement strand
CATCCAGCTCGTCCTGTTCGGCTACGTCGTCTCGGCCGACGTCCGCAACCTCTCCACCGCGATTGTCGACCAGGACGGGACCGCTCTCTCGCGGCAGGTCGGCGACTCGCTGCTGAACAGCGGCTATTTCGTGCTCGCCGGGCGGCCGGCCGACGAGGCGGGCGCGCGCCGGCTGATGGACTCGAACCGCGCGCAGGTCGCCGTGATCGTGCCGAGGGGCTTCTCCGAGGACCTGCGCGGGGGGAAGAAGGCGCCGGTCGAGGTCATCGTCGACGGCACCGAGGCGAACACCGGGCAGATAGCGGCGCAGTACGCCGGCAACATACTCCGCAACCTCAGCAACCGGCTCACCGGGTCCAGCGTGGCGCTAGCGGGCCCCGGCGTCGACGCCCGGGTGCGGGTCTGGTTCAACCCGTCGATGCGCTCGGTCAACACGATGGTGCCGGGCCTCATCAGCTTCATCCTGCTGATGTCGGTGACGTCGCTCGTCGCGGCGTCCGTCGTCAAGGAGCGCGAGCGCGGCACCCTCGAGCAGATCTTCGTGACGCCGCTGAGCAGGGCGCAGTACCTCCTCGGCAAGATGCTGCCGTACGTCGTGATTGCGTTCGTCGACGTGATGCTGATCTTCTCGGTCGGCACGCTGTGGTTCGGCGTCCCGTTCGCAGGGAGCGTCGTGTTTCTGCTCGGCGCGTCGGTGCTGTTCCTGCTGACGTCGATCGGGCAGGGGCTGATCGTGTCGACGCTCGCGCGGACGAGGCAGCAGGCGCAGATGGTGGCGATGTTCATCTCGCTGCCGTCGATGATGCTGTCCGGCTTCATGTTCCCGGTGGACTCGATGCCTGCGCTCGTCAAGCCGATCACGTACCTCATCCCGCTGCGGTACTTCCTCGTGGTGATCCGCTCGATCTTCCTCAAAGGCGCGGGTCCCGCCGACCTGTTGCCGCAGCTCGGCGCGATGGCGCTGTTCAGCGTCGGCATCTTCGGGTTTGCGCTTCTGCGCTTCAAGAAGAAGTTCTCGGACTAGGGGGCGCGAAGGATGGCTCTCGGTTTCAATCGCCGCAGACAGGAAGAAGCGCCTGCGTACGAGGACGCCGTGCTGGTGCGCGGCTTGAGGAAGGACTTCGGCGACTTCGCCGCGGTCGACGGCATCGACTTCTCCGTCCGTCGCGGCGAGATCTTCGGGTTCCTCGGGCCGAACGGCTCGGGCAAGACCACGACGATCCGCATGTTGTGCGGGGTCATCGACCCGACGGGCGGTTCGGCCGAGGTGCTCGGGTACGACGTCGCGCGGGACTCCGAGCGCGTCAAGCAGCGGATCGGTTACATGTCGCAGAAGTTCTCGCTGTTCGAGGAGCTCACGGTCGACGAGAACCTGCGCTTCTACGCCGGTATCTACGGGCTCTCGGACGAGAAGTTCGCGGAGCGGCGCGCGTACGTGCTGAAGATGGCGGACCTGGAGGGACGCGAGGGGGAGTTCACGAAGAACCTCTCGGTGGGCTGGAAGCAGCGGCTCGCGCTGGGGTGCGCCACCATCCACGAGCCGGAGCTGCTCTTCCTCGACGAGCCGACGTCCGGCGTCGATCCCATCGCCCGGCGGCAGTTCTGGGAGCTGCTGTACGACCTCGCGTCGCGCGGCGTGACGCTGTTCGTCACGACCCACTACATGGACGAGGCGGCGCACTGCCACAGGCTGGCGTTCATGTACGAGGGGCGGCTGATCGCCGAAGGGGCGCCGGCCGAGGTGCGCGCGCTGATGAAGGACACGATCCTCGAGCTGTCGGTGAGCGACGTGGACGCCGCCCTCTCAGCCCTCGAGGACGTCCCGGGCGTCGAGCCGTACCTGAACGGCGCGCTGCTGCACGTGAACGTCGGGCTGCGCGCCGAGCGGGAGGTCGACCTGCCCGCGCTGCTCGCGGCGGCAGGGGTGCGGACCGAGAGCGTGACGCAAGTGGAGCCCAGCCTCGAGGACGTGTTCGTGCATCTCGTGAGCGCGGAGCGGGCCGCGCGGGGCTGAAGCGGGTCGCTAAGGCACGAGGAATACCGCGGCGCCGGGCAGCACGCGTGCGGAGAACGGCGTGGTGGCGCCGGCCACCTCGCCGTCGTGCTGGAGCGGCAGTGCCGGGTCGGACTCCACCCGGATCTCCCTCGCGCTGTGGATCTCGAGGCCCGCGCGCTCGGGCATGTTCCCAAGGCGGTCGAGCAACGCCTGCCACACCGCCGGGATGAGGCCCACCGCGCTCCTCGTGCGAATGACGGCGACCTCCAGAAGGCCGTCGGTGGCGTCGCTCGTGTGGGTCACGGCGAGGTCGAACTGTATCTTCGCGAAGTTCACGATGATCACCGCTATGCCGTCGGTCGCGAGCAGATCGCCGTCGAGCCAGATGCGGAAGTCTGCGACCGTCGGTGCGAGGTTGCCCATCACCGACAGGAAGTACGCGCCGACGCCCAGCGTCGATTTCAGGTCCGCCGCCCCCTCCATCACCTTGGCGTCGAAGCCTGCGCCGGCCATGATCGCGAACCCGATGGGCTCCCGGCCGCCAACGGTGAGCTCGCCTAGATCGGCCTGGAGCGACTTCCCCTCGAGGGTGATGCGAGCGAGCGCGGCCGGGTCCCAGGGGAGGGCGAGGTTGAGCGCGAGGAGGTTCGCGGTGCCGGCGGGATACGCGAGGATCGGCGCTCCGGTGCCGCGTAGCGCGTACGCGAGCGAAGATGCCGTACCGTCGCCGCCTCCCGCCACCACGCGGTCGAACGACGCGGCGTCGCCCAGGAGCGGGGGCGGCGGAGGACCGGGGGGCATCGGGCGGCACACGACCTCGGCGCCCGCCGCGACCAGCTCGCGGACGAAGGAGTAGAGGCGGGCGTCGTGAACTT
>JAJZPX010000012.1:12886-16138 GCA_021811025.1 Actinomycetes bacterium | reverse complement strand
GTCCGCGGCGCCGTAGCCGCTGACGACGGACAGGAGGTCGCGCTCGGGGTCGTGCCCGAGGCGCTCGAGCATGCGCTCGCGCCACTCCTCCGGGAAGCCCTCTCCGCCCGTGCCCAGGCGCACGTTATAGCGCTCCCACCTCAGGCCTCGCGCGGCTCCCTCGTCCACCACCGTCTTCAGGAAGGGCGGATAGCCGAAGAGGATCGTCTGCCCGTACTCGGGCGAGAGGTCCTGGATGATGCGCAGCGTTTCCTCGAGATCGACGCCGGGCGTGATGACGGTGACGGGGTAGCCGCTCGCGGCTACCCGGCGGAGCGTATACGCCAGCTTGACGCCGGCGGTCCACGTCCCGAGCGCGAAGGTAGACAGCAGGAGGGTCGGGATCCGGTCGATCCCGAAGTACATCCGCATCCCCATGTCGACCTGCGGGATGAACTCCTCGTCCTGCTCGCGCAGCCTGGGCCAGTAGTAGCAGCCGCCGCCGAGACCGGAGCTGCGCTCGATGACGTACGCGCCGCACAGGCGGCCGTCCACCACGCGCTCGCGCAGCGGATAGCGGTCGACGTAGTCGTGCTTCGAGGTCAGCGGCAGCTCCGCGAAGCGCTCCCACGTTGCCTCCGCCGGATCGAAGCCGTGCGCGATCAGGAACGCGGGATATGCCACGGTGTGCTCGATGGCGGCTCGCAACACCCGCCTCACGAACGCGGGTCCGCGATGCTCGAACATCGACGGGCGTGCGTGCGACATCAAGAAGCGGGTAAGACCGGGACTGGACGTGACCATCTCTGCCAGGGACATGGGTCCCTCCCCCCTGCCCGGCCGTGGACGCGTCGGATGCCCCCGGCATCCGGCCGGGCTCTTCCTTCACGAATCGTCCGTTCGCGCGTTCTGCTGTGTGCGTGTCGTCACAGGCTTGGAAGTTGCATTGATTCTATCAAATATATTGACAGATTCAATGGATAGCGCTTAGCCTGGCGTCTGCGGGACGGCGAACGCCGCCCCGTTCGCTATCGCTCACGGAGGGACTGCGTGCGTCCGGATCGCGAGATCGACGAGGCGATCATCGATGACTACAAGCGCGTGAGCTCGACCCTCGAGCAGCTCTCGCTGCCGATGTGGCTCAAGCTCGGCCTCAGCATGCCGCAGCTCAAGGCGCTGGTGGCGGTCATCGGCGCCGAGGAGATCACGGTGACCGGGCTCGGCTGCGAGCTGTCGATCGGGCAACCGTCCGCGAGCCTGCTGGTGGACCAGCTCGTGCAGCGGGGGTACGCGCAGCGCAGAAGCGATCCTGCGGATCGCCGCCGCGTGATCGTGACCGCGACGGCGGCGGGCCGCGAGCTTCTCGAGGAGCTGCGGCACGGGCGCCGGCAGACGCTCGAGGATTGGCTCGCAGGGGTGGACGACGAGGACGCCGCGGCGCTCGCGCGCGGTCTGCACGCCCTTGCCGAGGCGGCGACGCGATCGGCGGAGCGGAAGTAGAGGACCTTCGCAGCGGATGGGAAGCCGATGACCGACAAGAACCTGCCGACGAAGCAGCGCGGCGAACGCGTCCCGTACAAGTGGATCGTGCTGTCGAACACGACGCTGGGCATCTTCATGGCGCTGCTCGACAGTTCGATCGTCATGATCTCGCTGCCCGACATCTTCCGCGGCATCCGGCTCGACCCGCTCGCCCCCGCGAACTTCGCGTACCTGCTGTGGATGCTGATGGGTTACGGCCTCGTCGCGGCGATCCTCGTGGTGACGCTCGGCCGCATCGGCGACATCTTCGGCCGGGTGCGAATGTACAACCTCGGCTTCGCGATCTTCTCGCTCGCGTCGGTGGGGCTCTCGCTCACCTGGAGCACGGGGCCGGCCGGCGCGATGGAGATCATCGGCTTCCGGATGGTGCAGGCGATCGGCGGGGCGATGCTGATGGCGAACTCCACCGCGATCCTCACCGACGTCTTCCCAGCGGAGCAGCGGGGGATGGCGCTGGGGACGAACCTCATCGCGGGGCTTGCCGGCAGCTTCATGGGCCTGATGCTCGGCGGAGTGCTGGCGGCGATCAACTGGCGGATGGTCTTCCTCGTCAACGTGCCGATCGGCGCTTTCGGCACCTTCTGGGCGTACTGGAAGCTGCGCGACACGGGCGAGCGTCATCGCGCGCGCATCGACTGGCTCGGCAACGTCACGTTCGCGCTCGGCCTCGGCCTGCTGCTCACCGGCGTCACGTACGGCATCCAGCCCTACGGCGGACACAACACCGGCTGGACGAGCCCGATGGTGCTCGGGATGATCGGCGCCGGCGCGCTGGCTCTCGCGGCGTTCGTCGCGATCGAGCTGAGAGCGCCCGAGCCCATGTTCGACCTCTCGCTCTTCCGCATCCGCGCGTTCGCCGCGGGCAACCTCGCCGTGCTGCTGTCGGCGATCGCGAACGGCGGGATGCAGTTCATGTTCATCATGTGGCTGCAGGGGATCTGGCTGCCGCTGCACGGCTACACGTTCGAGCAGACCCCGCTGTTCGCGGGCATCTTCATGGTGCCGCTCACCATCGGGTTCATGGTGTCCGGGCCTCTGTTCGGCCGCCTGTCCGACCGCTACGGCGCCCGCCCGTTCACCACGGGAGGGATGGTGCTCGCTGCGATCACGTTCGCGCTGCTGATGACGCTTCCGGCGAACTTCAGCTATCCGCTGTTCGCCGCGCTGCTGTTCACGGACGGCGTCGCGTTCGGCATGTTCGGCGCGCCCAACACCGCCGCCATCATGAACAGCGTCCCCGCGCGGAACCGCGGCGCGGCTTCCGGCATGCGCGCGACCGCGCAGATGATGGGCCAGCCGCTGTCCATGGGCATCTTCTTCTCGCTTATGGTGGTCGGCCTGACCGCGACCGTGCCGCAGGCGATGTTCGGAGGGCTCACCGCGCACCACGTCCCGCAACAGATCGCCGGGGCGCTTTCGCACATGCCGCCGACCGGCTACCTGTTCGCCGCGTTCCTCGGCTACAACCCGCTGAAGATGCTGCTCGGCCCGGTGCTCACAGCGCTGCCCAGGGTCGACGCGGCGGTCCTCGTCGGCAAGTCGTTCTTCCCGAAGCTCATCAGCTCACCGTTCACGACGGGCCTGCACGAGGTGCTGACGTTCTCGGTCATCATGTGCCTCATCGCGGCGGGGGCGTCTTGGATGCGTGGCGGCAAGTTCGTGCACGCCGAGGCGCGCAAAGCGCACGGGCACGAGCCGGCCGCCGAGCTCGAGGAGGCGTGAGGGAGATCG
>JAJZPX010000012.1:0-12876 GCA_021811025.1 Actinomycetes bacterium | reverse complement strand
GGGCGGCCTCAGCGGATCGACAGGGCGAGCACCATCCCGACGAAGCACACGGCGGCGAGGGCGCACATCGCGAGGCCGACGGCAGCCCTTCGGCCGTAGGAGGAACCGAGGGCGATGCCGCCGCACGCCACGCCCGTCGCCCAAGAGGACAGGCCGCCGAGCGCGACGAGGGGACCCAGCCACGCGAACGGCGGCCATTGCGCGAAGGACAGGAACGCGACCCCGAACACCGAGGCGAGCGCGAGGACGGCGCACGCTATCGAGCACGAGGCGAGGATGGCCGAGCGCCGCGCTTCCCGTACGGCCGCAGTCGCACGCGCTGCAAGGTCACCGTTCGCCATCCGCCTTGTCCCCCATGATGCCCGCTCACATTATGTCACTAAGGACGGGTGGCGAGCACGACCTCGTCCACCTTATACTTCCAGCCGTCGGTCCCTTCGTGCCGAGGACGTGAGATGTCTCTTCGCAGGATCGCCCGCCCGCTCGCCGCGGCCCTGGTCGCGGCCTTCCTCCTGCCCGCCGCGGTGCCTGCATGGGCGGCGTCTCCTCCGAACCGCCGTGCGCCTGTGCCCGGCAAGTCCCGGCCCGCTCCGAACACCGGCGTCCTGCCCCGCCAGCGCGGGCTGGTACCGGCGAACGTCTCGGTCGCCGGGCGCGACCTCGGCGGGCTGACCGAGATCCAGGCTCGCTCCGTCGTCTTCGCGTCGGTCAGGGCCTCGGCCCTGCCGCCCCTCACTGTGATCGCGGCGGGCGAGACGTACACGATGCCTGCCGAGGCAGGGCTCTGCGTCGACACGGAGGCGATGCTGGACCAGGCGTACTCGGCGAACGGGACCGACCCGGTCGAGCTCACGCCCCGCTTCTGCTCCGATTGGCGGGCGGTCCGCAGCTTCGTCACAGGGCTTGCCTCGAGGATCGACCGCGGGAGCCAGAACGCCCGCTGGTACTTGAGCGGCAAGACGCTGAAGTTGCAGGTCTCGAAGGCCGGACGGCGCACCGACGTGGCGGCGGGGCGTCAGGCCGTGCTCGACGCGCTCGAGCGGGAGGCACGGACGGGCCTCGCTCAGCCGCCGGTGGAAGTCCCGGTGAGCACGATCGCGCCGCGGATCACCGAGAAGAACGTCGGCAGGGCGATCCTCGTCGTGCTCTCGGAGCGCTACCTGCGCCTCTTCGACCCCGCGAAGGGCGGCTCCATCCTGCACGGCTACCATTGCGCGATCGGCCAGCCCGAGTATCCGACTCCGACGGGGGCGTTCAGGATCATCGAGAAGCGCTACATGCCGACGTGGGTGAACCCGGGGAGCGGCTGGGCGAGGAGCATGCCGCCCTACATCGGCCCCGGCCCGGGCAATCCGCTCGGCACGCGAGCGCTGAACCTGAGCGCCGACGGCATCCGCATCCACGGCACCGAGAACATCGGCTCGATCGGCACGCCTGCGAGTCACGGCTGCATCCGGCTCGTGCGCCGCGACATCGAGCAGCTGTACGACCTCGTCGTGGTCGGCACGCCCGTCTTCATCATCAAGTAGCCCGAACAAGGAGTGTGACCGGATGGCAGCGTATCGCCGCACCCTCTCGCTCGTCCTCGCGCTGGGGCTCAGCCTGCCGGCGCTCGCCTCTTACGCGTGGGGGGTGAACGGCACGGCGCGGCCGGCGCCCAGAGCGGCGGCCTACATGCCCGCCGACTCGTTCGACTCGGCCGACGCCACGTGGACGAGCGCGCCGGCGCTGCCGGGCGTGAGCCAGCACTTCTTCAGCAGCCTCCCCGGCACGTACCTGCTCACCGCGGACGAGGACTGGTTCAAGGTCTCGGTGAGCGCGGCGAACACGCCGGTCATCGTCAACGTCCAGCGCCTGTCCGGCCAGGGCGCCTCGTGCCTCGACGTCTACGCCTCCCAGGGCGGCGTCTGCGCGACCGCCTCGCTCGCCTTCGCGGGTCCCGCGGACCCCAACGACGCTCCGCCTCTCCTCGGCTCGCAGACGCCGGCGGGGTGGTGGTCGTCCGGGACGGCGAGCATGTACTTCGTCGCCCCGGCGCCCGGGACCTACTACTTCCGCCACCGTCCGGCCGTCTTCGACGAGAGCGGCGAGCTTGCGACTCAGACCGCGGGTCCCGGCTACCCGCGCGACGCGACGCCGAACGTGGAGAACACCGCGATGCAGTACGAGATCCACGTGATCGTGGGCGACGCGGACCGGATCGCCGGCAGCTCGCGCTACGGCACCTCGGTCGCGGTCTCCCGCATGATGTGGAACGCCGCGGACGATCCGTGGTGGTGGGAGGGCCCGTGGGGCAACGGGGTCATCCTCGTGAGCGGCGAGAGCTTCGCCGACGGGCTCGCGGCGACCTCGCTGTCGCTCCGCAGCGGCATGCCCATCCTGCTCACCAAGCGGAACTCGCTTCCACCCGACGTGAGGGCGGAGATCGAACGTCTCGGCGCCGGCAACAAGTGGCGCGCGTGGGATGGCGACAACACCTTCACCGTCTACGTCTGCGGCTCCGGCGCCACGATCTCCGATGACGTCGTGACGCAGCTCGACGGTCTGGCCAACGTCACGAAGGTCGAGCGGCTCGCGGGCTCGAACCGTTACGCCACGGCCGCGGCGATCGCGGAAGAGGCCTCGGCCGCCGCCCTGTACAAGCACCTCGCCCCGACGGGCCTGGGCGCTCTTCGCCGCGCGGCCGACAAGGCGTTCGTCATCAACGGCAACTCGTGGCCGGACGGATTGTCCGCCGGGCCGGTCGCGGCCTTCGCGGACGCGCCCGTGCTGATGGTTGCCTCGACCACCTTGCCGCCCTCCACGAGGGACTGGCTCGTGAACAACGGCATCAGGAGCGTGTACGTGGTGGGAGGGCCGGCCTCGGTGTCGGACGCGGTCATGGGCGAGATCGCGTCGCTTCCCACCTCGCCGACGGTCGAGCGCATCGCGGGGGCGAACCGCTGGGAGACCTCGTACAGGCTCGCCAGGTACGGGGTGGACCACTTCGGCATGAGCGACGGAGGGTGCGCCGTCGTCTCGGGAGAGGCGCCCTGGGACGCGCTTTCCGCCGGACAGCTGTCGTTCATGACGTACACGCCGCTGCTGCTCACGCCGAAGGCGAAGCTGTCGAGCTGGGTGGAGCAGTTCTACCGCGACGCCGGTTGGTTCTCGCAGCCGAGCTACGTGCTCGGCGGGAACACGGCCGTGAGCCCCGCGGCGTTCGGGACGCTGCAGAACCTGTGGCGGGTGCGTTACCCCCGCTGACGCCGCAGACGGGAGCGATCCGGGCGTGCTGAGGGCATGACGACGCTCTTCATCGACGCCGACGCGTGTCCCGTCACCCGGGACGCGCTCGGCGTCGCGCGAACGCACGGGGTCCGGGCGGTCCTCGTGGGCAACGAAGCGCAGAGCTTCGGCCGATACTCGACGCGCGGCGGGGTCGAGGTGGTGCAGGTCCCGCATGGCCGCGACGCGGCCGACTTCGCGATCGTGGAGCGGCTGCAGCCCGGTGACGTCGTGGTCACCCAGGACACCGGGCTCGCCGCGATGGCGCTCGGCCGAGGCGCGAGACCCTTGAGCCCGCGCGGGCGCGTCTTCTCGCTCGCCACGATCGACGCGGAGCTCGCCCTGCGGCACGAGGAGCGCCGGCACCGGCGCGCGGGCGGGCGGACGCGCGGGCCGTCGGCGTTCGAGGAGGAAGACCGCGAGCGGTTCGTTCAGGCGCTCGCGCGGATGCTGCGGGCCGGCGCCTGAGATCGCCCGGGCCCGCGAGGCGCCGCGGCATGCAATTTCCTCCCTGGCGGCTGTATGCTCGTACCACTGGAACTCGGCCCCAGGGCGCCGGGGGGCCGCTCAAGCAGCAGGAGGAGGAGGGATTGCATGCGAAGGGTTCTTGCTTCGATTCTCGCGTCGTCGCTGGCGTTCGTGGCGTTCGCACCGGGGGTGGCGGGCGCGCGACCGCAGGCCGCGGCCAAGCCCAGGGTCGCCTACGTCGTCTCGGGTGACGCCTACGACTCGGCCGACGACACCTGGACCACGTGCCCCAATCTCGCGGACACGGTGACGGAGCATACGTTCAAGAGCGCGGGGGGCGGTGAGGTCGGCTACACGTCGGATGTCGACTGGTTCAAGGTCACGGTCGACGAGACGGGGACGCCGGTGCTTGTCAACGTCTTCTTCTTTGCCGGTAACGGCGGTTCCGGCGTCGACGTGTTCGACTCGGATGGGAGCAGGTGCGCCACGACGTCGTTCGACTTCTTCAGGGAGGGCGACACCAACGCGAGTGGCTCTTACTATCTCGGCTCCTACCCGACGCCCGGGTGGTGGATGTCCTCGATGGCGCACGGGTACTTCCGCGCCCCTCATCCCGGCACGTTCTACTTCCGCCACCGCTCCGATCACCTCGCCCCCCGCCGCTCGGACGTCGGTCGTGACCTTCCCGGCGATGCCGTGACCGGGGCCTGCAGCTTCCAGTTCCGGGTGACCGTCGGCGATGCGGACCGCCTTGCCGGTGCGGACCGTTACGGCACGGCGGCCAATCTCGTACGCATGATGTGGAACGGCTCGGAGGACCCGTGGTGGAACGAGGGCCCGTGGGGCAACGCGGCGATCCTCGCGAGCGGCGAGGACTATCCCGACGCGCTCGCCGCGACGCCTCTCTCGCTGCGCAGCGGCAATCCGATCCTGCTCACGCGCAGCGGCTCGCTGCCCCCGGAGGTCGCGGCGGAGATCGTGCGGCTCTCTCTATCGGCGACGTGGACCGGCAACGACTTCACCGTGTACGTCTGCGGCTCCAGCGCGACCATCTCGGACGAGGTCGTTCGGCAGGTCGAGGCGCTCGACAACGTCGTGAAGGTCGTGCGCATCGCCGGCGGCAACCGGTTCGAGACGGCGGCGGCGCTCTCCGACGCGGCCGACGACCTCGACCTCGGCCGGAGGCGGCCGACCGCGTCGATGGAGGCCGACTCGGTCGTGCGCGAGGCGTTCGTGGTGAACGGCCAGATGTGGGCGGACGGGCTCGGCGCGGGTCCCGTCGCGGGATTCGCTCATGCGCCGCTGCTGATGTGCACCAGGACGGCGTTGCCCCCGGCAACCAGGGATTGGATATCGGACAACGGCGTCTCGAACGTCCACGTCATCGGCGGGCCGAGCACGGTCGACACAAGCGTGCTCGACGCGATCGCATCGCTCCCCACGACACCGACGGTAGATCGCATCGCCGGGGCGGACAGGTGGGGGACCGCGTACGAGCTTGCGAGGTACGGCATCGAGAACTACAACATGGAGCCCGGAGCCACGCTCGTCCCCAGCGACAGGCCGTGGGACGCTCTGGCGGCAGGCCAGCTGTCGTTCATGACGTACGAGCCGCTCATGCTGACGAAGCCCGATCAGCTCTCGTCGTACGTGTACGACCTGTACGACGACTACGGCTTCGACTACCCGAACTACGCCATCGGCGGCAGGATCACCGACGGCGCGTTCCTGGACTTCCGCGACCTGTGGACGAGGGTGAGGCCCCGAGGGTGAGGCCCGACTAGACTCCCCGAACGCAGGAGGATCGCAGGAAGGCCGGGTCCGGCGCCCCGGCCTTCCTGCATCTCGCGGCCGGGTCGCGGCGGCCTGTGCTCCCGGCGCAGTACCCGCAAGATACGACTCGGGGCTGACGCGCGGGAGCGGCAGCGGGGGCATGATGGCTACGTGGAGACTTCGTCCACGTGTGAAAGGAGCTGTCATGTTCGGTCGTGGTTTCGGCCGCGGCTTCCGCGGCTTCCCCGGCCCGGGAGGGCCAGGCTTCGGCGGCCGCGGACTCCACGGAGGACGCGCCTTCGGTCCGCACCTGTTCCCGTTCGGCGGCGCGTTCCTGATGCTGATCGCCGTCATCGTGCTCGGCATCGCCGTGTACGCGCTGTGGCAGGTGTTCCGGAAGGCCGGCTTCCACGGCGCCTGGAGCCTGCTGGCGCTCGTCCCGTTCGTCGGCCTGCCGGCGGTCACTCTCTTCCTCGCGTTCGCGGATTGGCCCTCGCTCGGCGGGCCTCGGCCGGCGTTCGCGGCTCCGTATGGGTACGCTCCCGCTCCCGCCCCCGCCCCCGCCCCCGCGCCGGAGCCCGCCTCCGCGCCCGCGCCTGAGCCCGCGCCGGAGCCCGCGCCCCAGGAGGCCGCCCCGGCCCCCACGGTGGAGATGGCGGCGCCCACCGAGCCGCTGCCCGAGGCGCCGAAGGGCGGGCGCAGGCCGAAGCCCGAGTGACGAGCGAAGTCCTTCGGATGGAGGCGCCGGATCCCCGCCGGCGCCTCCTTTCGTCCTCCGGCGCTCACACGCCCCCGCTCGCTTACCGACAGGAATAGCAGGCGCACCCCGGACGCGAAGGAGCTTCCTCATGAGCAGCATCTCGGAGGAGCAGCGCGAAGCGCTGTGGAAGTGGCGGTGGCTCGGCTGGCGGAAGAGCACGCCCGCGTTCAAGGCGAGCCTCGTCTTGCTCGCCGCTGCCGCCGTCTGGATCGTCGTGCAGCTGGTGCGCGGCTGAACATCCGTCCGCCGACCCTCGTATCCCTTCCGCCGCATCCCCTCTGTTCACGCGCGTGTCGAACACGCATCATCGTCTGCAAGGCAACCGGTACGCATGGCAGGCGAAGCAAGGGGGTTTGCGGCATGGCGGAGGACGGTCGAACCGGCGGGAAGATGAGGACTCTGAGGGAGTCGCTGGGGCTCTCGGTCGAGGATCTCGCGCAGCGCTGCGAGTGCGACGCGTCGACGATCGAGGGGCTCGAGGCCGGGGAGATCGCCCCTTCGCTCGCCCCGCTCATCAAGGTCACGCGCGCGCTGGGTGTCCGCCTCGGCACGCTGCTCGACGACGACACGAACGTGGGCCCCGTGGTGACGCGCCGCGACGAGGCCGACCGCGTCGCGCGAATGAAGAGCCTCGAGACGCGAAGCGATGCCGGCGAGCTCGACTTCTTCTCGCTGGCCCCAGGCAAGTCGGCCCGGCACATGGAGCCGTTCGCCATCACGGTGAGCCCCACCGACAAGCAGACGCACACGCTCTCGAGTCACGAGGGCGAGGAGTTCATCTACGTGCTCGACGGCGCGATCGAGGTCGAATACGGCAAGGACACTCATCGCCTCGGCGCCGGCGACAGCATCTACTACGACTCGATCGTGCCCCACGAGGTGCGGGCGGCCGACGGCGCCGCACAGATCCTCGCGGTCGTGTACGCGCCGGTGTAGGGGGGCGCGACATGGACCTGCACACCGACCTCACGATCGGCGAGTACTTCGACCGCAAGGTGGCCGAGCAGCCCGGACACGAGTTCGTCGTCTACCCGGACCGCGACCTGCGCTGGACGTACGCGGAGTTCGACGAGCGCGTCACCAACCTCGCCAAGGGCCTGCTCGCCATCGGCCTGCGGAAGGGCGACCACCTCGGCATCTGGGCGCGCAACGTGCCCGACTGGCTCACGTTCGCGTTCGCGACCGCAAAGATCGGCGTCGTGCTCGTGACGGTCAACCCCGTCTACAAGAGCCACGAGCTCGCGTACGTCATCAAGCAGTCCGACATGAAGGCGCTCGTGGTCATCGACTCGTTCCGCGACGTCGACTACATCCGGATCGTGCGCGAGCTCGTGCCGGAGTCGCAGACGCAGGAGCGCGGGCGCATGAGCTCGGAGGAGTTCCCGCGGCTGAAGAGCCTCATCTACATGGGCCCGGAGAAGCACCGCGGCTTCTACTCGATGCCGGAGCTGCTGATCCTCGGCGAGCACGCGGACGACGGGCTGTACGCCGAAGCGCGCGAGGGGCAGCACGCGGACGACGTCATCAACATGCAGTACACGTCGGGCACGACCGGCTTCCCCAAGGGCGTCATGCTCACCAATCGCAACATCCTCAACAACGGCTTCTACATCGGCGAGCGGCAGAAGCTGACCTCGGCCGACCGGGTCTGCCTCCCCGTGCCGTACTTCCACTGCTTCGGCATCGTGCTGGGCGTGCTCGCGGTGCTCACGCACGCTGCGACCGTCGTGGGCGTCGAGCAGTTCGACCCGCTGATGGTGCTCGCGGCGGTGCAGAAGGAGCGCGCCACGGCGCTTTACGGCGTGCCGACGATGTTCATCGCCGAGCTCGCGCACCCGATGTTCGACGTGTTCGACCTCACGAGCATGCGTACGGGCATCATGGCGGGCTCGCCATGCCCCATCGAGACGATGCGGCAGGTCATCGACCGCATGCACGCGTCCGAGATGACGATCTGCTACGGGCTGACGGAGGCTTCGCCCGTCTTCACGCAGACCACCACGGACGACACGCTCGAGCGCAAGTGCGAGACGGTCGGCCGCAAGCACGACCAGGTGGAGGTGCGGGTGGTCGACCCCGAGACGGGCGAGGACTGCCTGCCGGGCGTGCAGGGCGAGCTGCTGTGCCGCGGCTACAACATCATGAAGGGCTACTACAACATGCCCGAGGCGACCGCGACGGCCGTCGACAAGGACGGCTGGCTGCACTCGGGCGACCTCGGCACGGTGGACGAGGACGGTTACTACCGAGTGACCGGGCGCATCAAGGACATGATCATCCGCGGCGGCGAGAACATCTACCCGCGCGAGATCGAGGAGTTCCTGTACACGATGCCGGGCGTGAAGGACGTGCAGGTCGTCGGTGTGCCGGACGAGAAGTACGGCGAGGTGGTCGGCGCGTTCGTGATGCGCGCGGACGGCAGCGACATCGCCGAGGGCGACGTGCAGGAGTACTGCCGGGCGCGGATCGCGCGGTACAAGGCTCCCAAACACGTCTTCTTCGTGGACGAGTTCCCGATGACGGCGTCCGGCAAGATCCAGAAGTACAAGCTGCGCGAGATGGCGAAGGAGACGCTCGGCATCTCCACCACCTTGTTCGCCGACGGCGGCGGAGACGATGACGACGGATGCCTCGTGCGCGGGACGGGCGGGGCGGCGTAGGCGCGCTTCCAAGAGGCTGGTGAGGGTAGATAGCGGCGCATGAAGATCAGCGCCGCACAGCCCTTCGCGTCCGACCGCTCGTCGCGGCCGCGCGTCGGCTTGCCTCGGGCGCTGCTGTACCACCGGTACGGCACGCTGTGGGAGTCGTTCCTGCGCGGGCTCGGGCTCGACGTGGTCGTCAGCCCGCCGACGGACGTCGAGATCGCCAGGCGCGGCGACGCCCTCGCGCCGGACGAGGCGTGCCTGCCTGTGAAGCTCTTCCTCGGGCACGTCGCGACGCTTGCGGACGAGGTGGACTTCGTCTTCGCAGCGAGGCTCGTGTCCGTGCGGCGGCGCGAGGAGAACTGCCAGAAGTTCATGGGAGGCTATGACCTCATCGCGAACACGCTGCCCGGCGTGCCGCTGCTGACGTACACGGTCGACATGCGGTGGCGGCAGCGGGAGCGGCCTGCGATGTGCGCGATGGGAGCGCGGTTCGCAGGAGCCCCGCGAGTGCTCGCGTCCTACGCGCGGGCGAAGGCGCGGCAGCTCGCCAGCGAGCTCGAGGCGCGGAGGCGCGAGGCGGACGTGCTGGCGGCGCGCGACGGGCGCCCGAAGGTGCTGCTCGTCGGGCACTCGTACGTCGCGGAGGACGCGCTCATCGGCGAGCCGGTCGAGCGCCTGCTGCGGCGCGAAGGGCTGGACGTCGTGCGCGCCGAGCCGTTCGGCCGAGGCAGGGCGCGGGGCGCGCGGCGGATCTCGCGCGACCTGTACTGGACGTACAGCCGGGAGCTGCTCGGGGCGGTCGCGGATGCGGGCGAGCGGGTGGACGGCATCGTCTTCCTCACGAGCTTCCCCTGCGGCCCGGACTCGCTCGTGACCGAGCTGTGCCGCCTGAAGCTGACGCGCGCGCCCGCCCTCGAGCTCGTCCTCGACGGCTTCTACAGCGACGTCGGCCTCCAGACCCGCGTGGAGAGCTTCGCCGACATCGTGAAGGCGAAGGCGGCACCGAGGGGGGCGGCCTGAGCCGTGAGCCCGGTCGTCTCGTTTCCGCACCTCGGCGACTACGCAGTCGCGCTGAAGCCGGTCGGCCGGCTGCTGGGCGACGTCGTCCCGCCGCCGCCGATGACGCGGCGCACGCTCGAGCTCGGAGCGGCGCACAGTCCCGAGGCCGCGTGCCTGCCGTTCAAGTACACGCTCGGCAACCTCATCGAGGCGCTCGAGCGCGGGGCCGACGTCCTCGTTCAAGCCGGCGGCGGCTGCCGGCTCGGCTTCTACGGCGAGGTGCAGGAGGCGATCCTGTGCCGGCTCGGGTACGAGTTCGGCTTCCTCGCGCTCTCCAACCACAGCACGAGCCTCCGCGCGCTCATGCGCGAGTTCAAGCGGCTCGAGCCGCGCAACTCATACCGCGCCGTCTCGCGCGCGTTCGCGCTGGCGTCCGCGAAGGTGTACGCGCTCGACCGCGTGCAGGACCTCTACCGGCGCCGCCTCTGCCTCGCGGAGGACCTCGCCGACGTGGACGCCGCCCACGAGCGGTTCCTCGCCGAGCTGGACTCGGCCGAGGACGCCGCGACGGTCGAGGCCGCCGAGAGCGCCGCCGCCGCGGCGATCGAGTCGCTGACGCCGCGGCGGGATGAGGAGCCGCTGCGCGTCGGCGTCGTGGGCGAGGTGTACGTCGCGATCGAGCCGTACTCGAACCACCGCCTCGAGCGGCAGCTCGCGCTGCACGGCGTCGAGGTGCACCGCCGCGTGACCATCTCGCATGTGCTGGACGCCATCTTCGGCGGCCGGCGGTTCGTCGACGCGGTCGTGGCGGAAGCCGCGCCGTACCTCGCCTACGACATCGGGATCGACGGCACGAAGAGCGTCGCGTACACGAACCGCTACATGCGCGAGGGGTTCGACGGCGTCGTGCATGTCAAGCCGTTCGGCTGCATGCCCGAGGTGTCCGCGATGCCGGCGCTGCAGCGTCTGTCGCGCGAGAACGAGTTCCCGGTGCTGTGCCTCAGCTTCGACGTCCACGCCTCCGAGACCGGCACCGCCACGAGGATCGCGGCGTTCTGCGACATGCTGCGAATGCGCCGGTCGCGCCGTTGCGGCTCGCGCTCGTGACGCCGGCTGCTATGATGTAGCGCATGCTCGACCCATCCCAGGACACCTACGAGATCCGCTGGCACGGCCGAGGCGGCCAGGGCGCGGTCACGTCGTCGAAGATACTTGCCGTGGCCGGGTTCCGCAGCGGCTTCGCCGGCGTGACGGCGGCTCCGTCGTTCGGAGCGGAGCGGCGCGGCGCGCCGATCACCGCGTCGACTCGCCTGTCCCGCGGCCCGATCCGCACGGTCTCGCAGGTGACCTCGCCCGACATCGTCGTCGTGCTGGACGAGTCGCTGCTCGCGGTCGGCGGCGCCATGGCGGGTCTGAAGCCGGGCGGGACCGTGATCGTGAACTCCACGAAGTCCCCGGACGAGCCGGCCATCTCCCGCGACGGCTGCCGGGTGGTGACGGCGGACGTGACCGGCGCGGCGCTCGCCGCGGGAGTCGTGGTCGGGGGGGCGCCGATGGTGAACACGGCGATCCTCGGCGCTATCGCCGCGGCGACCGGTCTCATCGGCATGGACAGCCTCGAGGACGCCATAGCCGATCATTTCCCGGAGGCTGCCGCTAAGAAGAACCGCGAGGCCGCGCGCCTCGCCTACGAGTGCACGCGCGGCTGACGGAGGACGGCGTGAGGGACGACCCGAGAGAGTTCGCCGCGTCCACGCCTTGTGCGGGCGAGGCCGGGCACACGGGCGACTGGCGCAACAAGCGCCCCGTCGTGTCGCCCGCCGCGTGCGTGGCGGCGAAGGCGGGCAAGGACACGTGCCGCATCTGCTGGGCGTACTGCCCCGACGGCTGCATCCGCTTCGACGCCGGCCCCGAGATCGACTACGACTACTGCAAGGGCTGCGGAATCTGCGCCGAGGAGTGCCCGAGCGGAGCCATCACGATGGTGCCCGAGCACGAAGCGGGTACCGGCGCCGGCTAGCGCCAGGGCCGCCGGCCTCCGCCTCGCGGCTCGCATTCGGCTCCACCCCCGCGCGGCGCGGGGACACCCGTGACACCACGTTTGCGAGAGGGAAGGGGTCCGCCGTCCTCCCCGCGGCTCTACGCCGCGGCTCTACGCCGCGGCTCTACGCGGTCGGCGCGGGAGGCGTCGCGTTGCCCGCCGTCGCCGTCGCATCGAGGTCCCGCATGATTCGGTCGAATTCCTCGCGCGTGATCCGCCCGGACGCGTACCGCATGGCCGCGATCCGCCGCGGGTCCTCGGCCACGGGCCAGTAGCCGTAGCCGCGGTGCGCCCAGTGATAGTGCCGGTGGCCGGCGAACAGGCGGACCAGCATCACGATGATCGCGACGACCACCAGCGCCTTGAGCAGCCCGAAGCCGAGCATGAACGGGAAGAAGAACAGTCGGGGTCCGAAGAAGTGCATTCTGCGTGTCTCCTTTGTCGCGACGAGCGCGCGACCGCGCGCTTCGTCAGTCCTCGGCGAGGATGGCGTAGAGCTTCTTGCGCGCCTCGTTCAGGATCTCGACGGCTCGTTCCGTCTGGTCCGCCGAGCCGCTCTGCGCCACCTGCCAGAAAGCAGCAAACAGCCTGCCGACTGCCTTGCGGGCCTCCAGGCCGGCCGCGGACCCCGACAGGTCCTCCCACGGAGCCGCTTCCTCGCCGCGCTCGGCCGCTACGCGCCGCCCCTCCTCGGTGAGGCCGTACACGCGCTTGCCGTCCGCCTCGTTGCTCGCCACCAGGCCCTCGTCCTCGAGCAGCTGCAGGGTCGGGTAGACGGAGCCCGGGCTAGGCCTCCACGCGCCCCCGGTCCTCTCGGTCAGCTCCTGGATGATCTGGTAGCCGTGCATCGGCCCCTCGGACAACAGCCGAAGGACCGCCGCGCGGACGTCGCCGCGCCTGGCGCGCGGCCCCCCGCCCCAGCC
>JAJZPX010000295.1 GCA_021811025.1 Actinomycetes bacterium | reverse complement strand
CGCTCGGCGTCGCCGTCGGCTACGGCATCGTCGGCGCGTTGTGGATCGTCGTGACGAACCTGCTCATCGCGATCTTCGTCGGCGACCCCCGTCTTCGCCAGCCGGTGCAGACGCTCAAGGGATGGTCGTTCGTCGCCATCACCGGCGTCGCCCTGTACGCGCTCGTCGCGCGGTATCTCAGGCGGATCGAGATCGGGGAGCGCGGGCTGCGCGGCAGCGAGCGCCGGCTGGAGCGCATCGTCGCGACGATCCCCTCGGCCGTGCTGATCATCGACAACAGCGGCCGGATGACGATGGCGAACGCGGCGGCGGAGAAGATGCTTCGGCTGTCGTCGGCGGAGATCACGTCGAGGACGTACGACGACCCCGCGTGGCGGGCGGAGTCGCTCGACGGCCGTCCGCTGCCACCTCGTGACTTCCCGTTCGCCCGCGTGCTCGCGACGGGAGAGTCGGTCTACGACGCGAGGTTCACGGTCGTCCAGCCGGACGGGACGCGCGCGATCCTGTCATCGAACGCGAGCCCGTTGACGGACGAGGCGGGCGAGACGATCGCCGTCGTCACGGTCGTCACGGACATAACCGACGAGTACACGGCCGAGCAGAAGCTCGTCCACGTGAACCGGCTGTACTCGATGCTCAGCCAGACGAACGAGGCGATCACGCGCATCCGCGACGAGCGCGAGCTGTACGAGGCGGCGTGCCGGATCACGGTCGAGTACGGGCAGTTCAGGATGGCGTGGGTGGGGATCGTCGACGCCGAGACGCACGCCGTCGTGCCGGCGGCGCACGCGGGCGAGGAGCGCGGCTATCTCGGCACCTTGCGCGTCACGACCGACGACGTGGACGAGGGGCGCGGTCCCGTCGGCACCGCCGCGAGGCTCGGCCGGACCGTGGTCAGCAACGACGTCGCCCAGGATCCGTTCGTGCTGACGTGGAGGGAGCGGATGCTCGAGCGCGGGTACCGCTCGCTCGCGGCGTTCCCGCTCTCCGTCGACGGCCGGCCGTTCGGCGTCTTCGCCATCTATGCGTCCGAGCCCGGCTTCTTCGACTCGGAGGAGATCCGGCTGCTCGAGGACCTGGCCGAGGACATCTCGTTCGGTGTCGCGCACATACGGCAGGATCGCGAGCGCGAGGTCGCGGAGGCGAAGCTGCAGCGGTGGAAGGACATCTTCGACGAGACGCGCATCGGCATCGCGATCAGCGAGGGCCCGGACGTCGAGAAGCTCGCGATGGTGAACGCGGCGTACGCGAGGATGCACGGCTGGGAACCGGAGGATGTGGCGGGGAAGTCGTTCACCGACTTCTACGTGCCGGAGGAGCGGGAGGCGGTGCGCGAGCGGCTGAGGACGCTCGATGCCACCGGGCACTTGGCGTACGAGGCCACGCGGCTGCGCAAGGACGGCTCCACCTTCCCGGCCGCTATCGACGTGACGGTCGTCTACGACGACAGAGGCGACGTGCGGTGGCGCATCGCCAACGTGCAGGACGTCACCGAGAGGCGCCGCTCCGAGGGCGAGCTCGCCCCGCATCGCGATCATCTCGAGGAGCTCGTGGAGGAGCGGACGGCGCAGCTGCGCGAGGCGAACGAGCGTCTGGCGGAGGCGACCGAGGCCAAGAGCCGGTTCCTCGCGAACATGAGCCACGAGCTCCGCACCCCGCTCAACTCCGTGATCGGGTTCAGCGAGATGATGCTGCAGGGAATGGCCGGGGCGCTCAACGCGGAGCAGGAGAAGCAGCTGCGGATGGTCGATCGGGCGGGCAAGCAGCTCCTCGGCGTCGTGAACGACGTGCTGCAGATCAGCAAGCTGGAGGCGGGCAGGCTCCTCCTGGAGCCGTCTGACTTCGATCTCGCCGCGCTCGTCGAGGACGTGCTCGCGACGATCAGGCCGCTCGCGGACGAGAAGGGCCTGCCGCTCGAGGCGTCCGTGAGAAACACCGCGACGGTGCTGCGCACGGACCGCGAGAAGCTGTCCGAGATCCTCGTCAACGTTCTCGCGAACGCCGTGAAGTTCACCGAGCGAGGCAGCGTCAGGCTCGACGCGGCCGCGCGCGGCGAGGACGCGGTGTTCGTGGTCACCGACACCGGGATGGGGATAGCGGCGGAGGACATCGCGCGGATCTTCGGCGAGTTCGAGCAGGCGAGGCGGCCCGCCGGGACCGGCCGCTCGGTCCGCGGCACGGGGCTCGGCCTGGCGATCAGCAAGCGCCTGACCGAGATGCTCGGCGGCAGCTTGAGCGTCGAGAGCCGGCCGGGGCGGGGCTCCTCGTTCACGCTGCGGGTGCCCCTCGTGCTGGCCGAGGAGACGAAGGAGGATCGCGATGACCGGCAGTGACGGGCCGAAGCACGTTCTCGTGGCGGACGACGACGAGGCGAGCCGATACCTGGTCGAGTCGCTCCTGCGAGGCGCGGGCTACGAGGTCCGGGCGGTCTCAGACGGTGAGGAGGCGCTCGAGGCGGCGAGATCGTGGCCTGTCGACCTGCTCGTGACGGACATCCTCATGCCCCGGATGGACGGCTACCGCCTCGTGCGGGAATGGAAGGCGGACCCAGCGCTTGCGGATGCGCCCGTGGTCTTCTACACCGCGACGTACACCGATCCCGCCGATCGGCGTCTGGCGAAGGACATCGGCGTGGACCGCTTCCTGACGAAGCCGCTGAAGCCGCAGGCGCTCCTCACGGAGATCCGCAAGCTGCTCTCCGACGGACGCCCGCGCGCGGGGACGCCGAAGGCCGGCGAGGCGGAGGTACTGAGGGAGTACAGCGAGAGGCTCGTGCGCAAGCTCGAGGACAAGGTGCGCGAGCTCGACGAGGCGAACGTGGAGCTGCGCAACGCGATGTCGTTGCTGTCCGAGGAGATCGGCGTGAAGGACGCGCTCGTCGAGCGGCTCCACGCCGACATCGAGGAGCGGGAACGCG
>JAJZPX010000294.1 GCA_021811025.1 Actinomycetes bacterium | reverse complement strand
CGTGGTCCCGCTGCGGACACCGAAGCTCGGCGGCGGCTGGTACTACGCGATACTCGCGTACGCACTAGCTGCCAGCATGTTCTTCGGCTGGCAGCTGCTGACTGTCGCAGGGAGTGGCACGCGGCCGCTGTGAGTCGGCCGTGAGCCGCCTGCCGGTTCATCGGACGATGGTCGTGCCGGCCGCCGTCCGGCAGTAGGTGGGGGAGAACTCTCCGCCAGCTCGTCGACCGCGGTCTCGAGGAACGGCCGTACGTCTCCTTCGGGATCGCGTCGCGCCGCTTGGACGGCGGCGCTACCCGTGAGCTGCTGCGGTCGATCAAGCCGCAGGACGGCGCCTTGGCTCGACTCGGAGCAGGGGGCGCGCCTGCCTGGCGACCGTGGTGCCGATGTCGCTCAACGGCTTCGCCGATCCGGAGGTCGTCGCTGAACTCCTCGCCTGGTTGGCGAGCCCGGCGAACATCCGCGCGACCGGGCAACCGTCTACATCGATGGCGGCGCCGACGTGGTTATGCGCGGCGAGAACGCCCGGGACCTCTGCGAGCGCACGGTGGCCACGCCGCTAGATGTCCACTCGAAGCCAGAGCCCGCCGACGTTCGTCCAGTGCTGGGGCGTCGTGTTCGCGTAGTGCGCTCCTCGTCTCACGCCCACCAGCGTCCGGCGGATCTCAGCCACGTTCGTGTACGCGACGTCGGTGTACGGCGACGTCCAGCGCGGGAGCATCCGGGTCCCGTTCATCGTGAGGGACAGCGGCGTCCCCCAAGCCTGCATGTCCTTCGTGAAGGTGGCCAGCGATTCCCGCTTGGCGACGTCGGGGTGCAGGTATGCGTAGGCGGACGACCACCGGCCCGACTTGTAGGCCTGGAAGTAGCGGGAGTACGTCTCGGCCGGGGTGAGATAGACGCGGACGCGGACGTCGTTCTTGCCGGGCTTGAGGGTGAGCGTCGTCTTCGTCGGCTCGTGGCTCGATGGTGCCGTCACCTCGACGACGGTCGGGCCCGGCTTCAGCCCCTTGAGCTCGTACGTGCCGCTCGGAGTGAGGCTCGCCGCGGTGCTTCCGATCTTCACCTCCGCTGAGGCTATCGCCTGCGGTTGGACCGCGACCTCCTCGACGTGAACGGTCACGGAGGCGTCCGGCAGCTTGATCGTGCTCAGCGTGGCACCGGCGACCGGGACCTGCAGGGACGCCTCGAACGGCGCGTATCCCTCGACCGTGACCGTCACGACCTGCGTGCCGATGCGCAGCTTCGGCAGCACGAACCGCCCCGAGTCGTCGGTCTTGACGGAGTCCGAAACCGTCCGGATCGTCGCGCCGGCGATGGGCTGACCGGTCGTGAGGCTCACGAGGGCGCCCTGGGCGGCTCGATCCGCGAACAGGAACGCGCCTGCCCCGATCACGGTGAGCAGGGATGCGAACACGACGGCGGCCACGACGATGGAGGTTCGCTTGCGCGAGTACGCCGGCGTCGCGCGGCCAGAGCCGGCCTCCTGATCGTTAGTCTCGCCCCCGGCCGGGCGTTCGGGACGAGCGGCGCCGGACTGCTGGGTGCCGCACGCCGGGCAGAAGGCAGCGTCCTCCGGAATCTGCGCCCCGCACCTGTAGCACGCCCTCATGGCCGCCCCCCCATCGGCATCACGGGCCGCCGCTCCCTCAGGGAACCGGAAGCGGCCCCGTCCCTTCCGGAACTCTCGTTATTCTTCCCCTTCTCCTCGCGAGGACGACGCTCCTGCGCGGGCTGCATCGTCGTGAGTCGTACGTGGCAAAGGACGCGCGGGACCGCTCGGGCGGCCGCGTCAGCCACGGCGAGGCGCGCTCGCCCGCGCGCCCTGCTCCTCGCGCGACAGCCGCGCGATCACCTCTTCGGCCGGACCGGGCTTGCCGACGAAGAAGCCCTGCGCGTAGTCCACGCCGAATCCCCGCAGCATCTCGAGCGCCTCGTCGGATTGCACGAACTCGGCCGTGGTCTTCATCTCGAGCCCCCGCGCCATCTCCACCATCGCCCTGACGAGATGCTGGTCGGACGGACTCTCCGTCAGGCGACGCACGTACGTGCCGTCGATCTTGAGCTCGTCGGCGGGGAGGTGCTTCAGGTAGAAGAAGGACGAGAAGCCGGACCCGAAGTCGTCGACCGAGAAACGGCACCCCATGTCCTTGATCAGGCGGACGGAGTCGGTCACGTGTCCGGTGTCGTTGATGACCGCCGTCTCGGTGATCTCCACGCCCAGCCGGCCGGGCTCTATGCGCGCGCCGGCCATCATCGCGCGCATCTCCTCGAAGAAGGAGCTGTCGATGATCGTGCGGGCGGAGAGGTTGAGGTTGATGTGCACCGTGCCCGGCGTGCTGCTCAGTATCCCCACGGCCTGCTTCAGCATCCACATGTCGACGTCGCGGACGATCCCGGTGCGCTCCGCCGCAGTCAGGAAGACGTCCGGGGCTATCAGCCCGCCTTCCCGGTCCTTCATGCGCACCAGAAGCTCGTACATCTCTATGCGCCGGTCTTCGACGCGCACGATGGGTTGGGCGTACGCAACGAGGCCCTCATGCTCGAGCGCGTCCTGGATGCGCTCGGTCCAGGTGCGGCGTTCCCCGACCTCGCTATGCCACGGCTCCGACGGCGAGTACACCACCCACCGCGATCGTCCGAGGTCCTTGGCGTGGGACATCGCGACGTCCGCGAACGCCATGAGCTCGTCCGCATTCCTGCCGTGCTCGGGGAACAGCGCGATCCCGATGCTGGCGGACAGGCGGATCGGATGGCCCTTCGTCGTCACCTGCAGCTCCCTGAGCTCGGCGAGGAGGCGGTCGGCGACGCGTGCGGCCTCCTCAACGTTCGCGTGCTGCTCCAGGACCGCGAACTCGTCGCCGCTCAGCCTGGCCAGGGTGCTTCCCTCGCGCACCACCTTCGCGAGGGCCTGACCGACGCGCATCAGCACCTCGTCGCCTTCCTTGTGCCCGAGAGTGAGA
>JAJZPX010000293.1 GCA_021811025.1 Actinomycetes bacterium | reverse complement strand
CCGTTCGTGCCGCTCCGCCGGCGCCGTTCGCGGTCATCGCGAGCGCGCTCGTCACGGAGAACGGCGACAGCAGGGCGTTCGGCCCCGACGCCGGCATCTGGCGCAGCAGCCGCAAGCCGAAGGCGTCGTTCGCGCCAGCGAGGCGAGGATCCACCTCGCGCACGGCGTCGCCCTTGGCGGGGACCTCGGCCGCTCCGGCCTGCGCCGGCGCCGCCGCCTCCCTCACCCGCGCGCACCCCGCCGGCATCACGATCGCCACGCACGCCAGCACCGCCACCAAACGCTTCACGACGCCACCCCCGTCACTCGGTTGCGTCCACTATGACGCTCCACGGCGCGTCCGGGTTCTCGGCGACGCGGACGGCGTTGTCGCGCTATGCTGTCCGATGAGAGCGCGATATCCCGGAGGAGGCCATGGCCGAACAGTCGCCCTACCTTGTCGAGCTCGCCGAAGGCATCGGTGCGCGGCCTGTCACGAGCGACGCCGAGGCGCGCGCCGCGGACTACATCACCGGCGTGATGTCGGGCCGCGGGCTGACGGTGGAGACGCAGGAGTTCGACTCCCCGCGCACCTACTCCTGGGCGTTCGCGACCTACCACCTGCTCACCATCCTCGCGGCCGTGTTCTCGCGCCGTCTCCCGGTGCCTGCGCTCATCGTCGCGCTCGTCGTCGCGTACGTGATGCGCCGCGACCTCGACACCCGCTGGGGTCTCACCGCGCTCATGCCGAAGGGCCCGAGCCAGAACGTGATCGCGCGGCACGAGCCGAAGGCGCGGCGCGGGGAGAAGCTGCGCAAGGTCGTGCTCGTCGCCCACTACGACTCCGCGCGGGCGTCGCTGGCGTTCTCGCCCGGCATGGTGAGGAACTTCAACGTCACGTTCGCGCTCATGAAGTGGATCACGTACGTCATGCCCGCGCTCATCGCCGCGGAGCTGCTGCCCGTGGTGCACCGCTTCGACCGCATCGCTTGGTACGTCACGATGGGAGTGTCCGCCTACCTGCTCGTCCCGCTCCTCATCAACGTGCATCGCGAGTTGTTCATGCGGGCGACTCCAGGCGCCAACGACAACGCTTCCGGCGTGGCGACGCTGCTCGGCGTGATGGAGCGGCTCGTGCCCGAGCCCGGCAGCGACGAGGACGTGTTCACGACGACCTCGTTCCCCCGCATCGAGACGACGCGCCGGACGGAGGAGGAGGCGTGGGCAGCGGACGTCGTGCCGGAGGACGCGGTGCTCTCGTACTCGCCTCCCGGCTCGTCGAGGAAGCCGTTCGAGGACGGCGACTTCGACGACCTCGGCTGGGCCGAGGGAGCGCCGTCCGAGGGGCAGACGTCGATGACGCTCGAGGGAGACTCGGACGAGGAGGCGTGGCGGGCCTTCGCGGAGGGCAAGCCGGCCGAGGCCGCACCCGGGCCTGAGGAACGGCGCCGAAACCCGCTGTTGCCGGGCCGCAAGCGGGAGCGGGAACGCGAGCGCGAGCCGGAGAGCAAGCAGGACGTCCGCGACTGGCTCGGCGTCGACGAGGGCTTCGACGCCAAGAAGGAAGGCCGGAAGATCGGCAGCTGGGACCACTTCGGCGACGAGGACGGGGGCGACGACTCGGGTCGGAAGGGCGGGGCGGCGGGCGACGCGACGGAGGACCCGGACTTCGCAGCCGACGAGGCCGCGCGGATCCGGCGGCGCGTGCTGGCGTCCGAGAAGGACCGCGAGCTCACCGAGAAGGAGGTCTGGTTCGTCGCGACCGGCGCCGAGGAGGTAGGCACGTTCGGCATGAAGGCGCTCCTGGCCGAGCACGGGGAGGAACTCCGCGGCGCGCACATCATCAACCTCGACAACCTCGGCTCGGGCAACCTCGCCTGGATCACCTCCGAGGGCATGGCGAGGCGCTACACGTCGGACCGGCGGTTGCAGGGCGCCGCGCGGCGGGTAGCTACCGAGAACGACTGGCCGATCAAGGGACGCGACTACCGGGGGCTGTCGACCGACGCGACGGCGGCGCTCGCGCGGAGGTTCAAGGCGATGAGCGTGATGGCGTTCGACATCAACGGCAGGCTGCCGAACTGGCACTGGGAGACGGACACCGTGTCCGAGGTGAGCCCGGACAACGTCGCGCTGGCCGTGGACTTCGTGACCGCCCTGATTCGGGAGCTGTAGGGTATGGCGCTCCTCCCGCACCTGTCCGAACGCGGGCGCGCGGGCCTTGTGCTCGGCGCGACCCTCGCCGGCGCCATCGGCGTCATCGCGTCCGGCCTGCGCGGGGACTGGGTGTCCGCCACGCTCATCGCGGTCGTGGTCGCGGCGCTCGTCGCCGTCTGGGCCTGGACGCGACGGCGCGGCGAGGAGTAGTCAGCTTCTCGCGTAGAAGCTCATCGCCGAGCCCCCGCCGAGCAGCAGGGCGCTCAGGGCGAAGGCCGGCAGCATCAGCACCGAGCTCTGGAACGCGACCACGACCAGGCAGAACACTATGAAGCCGAGATGCAGCAGGGCGCTGCCGAGCCGCCGCCCGCGTCCCTCGGTGAGGTACGTCAGCCCGCCCGAGCGGGCGAACGTCAGCGCAACTACGACCGTCTGCAGTCCGGCAGCAGCCGCCAGATAAACGGCCATCCCGTTCTGCAGCGAGCGCCCGGCGAGGCCCCAGACGACGCCGAGCGCCACCAGCCCCGCCGACACGGCCAGCAGCGTCCGCCGCTCGAACAGCCGCTTGGGCACGCACAGCCCGAGCACCACGACGATCCCGGCCACCAGCGGCGCCGCGATCGCGTCCATCAGCGCGACGTACGATGCGTACCCGGGCCCTTCGAGCCACCCCGGGATGGTCCGCTGCGCCCACCACACGTACAGCGTCCCCACGAGCGACTGCGCGCCGAGCGCCGCGAGGAGCACGACGGTGAGCATCATGAGGACGAAGTCCCACGCGCGGCGGGAGCGCTGCTCCGCCGGCAGCGGAAGGCCGTCGGGAGCGATCCCGCCCGCGGCGTCCTCTT
>JAJZPX010000292.1 GCA_021811025.1 Actinomycetes bacterium | reverse complement strand
GCTGCGAGCCTTGCCCCGGGAACACGAACGCGAAGGGGCGGATGCCGTCCTCGCGCAACACTACGAGACCCTCCCGCCGAGTTCCGCGAACGTCTCTTCCGCTTCCGTCATCACCTGCGCGATTATCTCGGCCGCCGGGCGGATGTCCTCGACCATCGCGGCGCACTGCCCCGCCATGACAGAGCCCATCTCCACGTCGCCCTGGCGCATGCACAGCGCGAGCTTCCCGGTGCCGAGCTTCTCGAGCTCCTCGGGCTTGTTCGCGCGGTCGAGCTCCTCGAGCTGGCGGGAGAGCTTGTTCTTCAGCACGCGAACGGGATGGCCGGTCGAGTAGCCGGTGACGATGGTGTCCCGGTCCTTCGCTTTGAGCACGCGCTCCTTGACGTTGTCGTGGATCGTGCACTCGGCCGCGCACATGAACCTCGTGCCCATCTGGACGCCCTCGGCGCCGAGCGCGAACGCCGCGGCGACCTGCCTGCCGTCCGCGATGCCGCCGGCCGCCACGACGGGCACTTCGACGGCGTCGACGAGCTGGGGCGTGAGCACCATCGTCGTGAGCTCGCCGATGTGCCCGCCGGCCTCCATCCCCTCCCCGATCACCGCGTCGGCGCCGATCGACTCCATCCTCTTCGCGAGGGCCACGGAGGGTACCACGCAGAGCACCTTGATGCCGGCTTCCCTGAGCGCCGGCATGTACTTCGCGGGATTGCCCGCGCCGGTGGTCACGAAGGGAACGCGCTCGTCGAGAACGAGTTGCGCGAGGTCGTCGATGTGCGGCGTCAGCATCATGAGGTTGACGCCGAATGGCTTCTCGGTGAGCGACTTCGCCTTGCGGATCTCCTCGCGCAGGATGTCGGTCGGCATGTGCCCGGCGCCTATGACGCCTGCGCCACCGCCGTTGCCGACGGCGGCGACGAGCTCCGCGGTCGCGGTCCACGCCATGCCGCCCTGGATGATGGGGTAGTCGATGCCCAGGATGTCCGTGAGCCGTGTGCGCAAGGCCACTAGCAAGCCTCCTTGGTCCAGCGGATGACTGCGGCGCCCCACGTGAGCCCCGCGCCGAATCCGACGACGACGATCTCGTCTCCTGCGGCCAGGTTGCCAGCAGTATACAGGCCGTCCAGGGTGAGCGGTATCGTCGCCGCCGAGGTGTTCCCCATGCCCGCGATCGTGCTGACGACTCGCTCGTCCCGCACGCCGAGGCGCTCCGCGCACGCCTGCGTGATGCGCTCGTTGGCCTGGTGCGGCACGAGCCAGCGTACGTCGTCGAGCGTCATCCCGCAGTCCGCGACGACCTGCTCGGTGATCTCGGGGACGACCCGCACGGCGAACTTGTAGACCTCCTTGCCGGCCATCTTGAGGTACCCGTCGCCGCGCGCGCACGCCTCGGCCGAGGGAGGGTTCGCGGCGCCGAAGCCGGAGGTGAGGAGGTCGGCGCCGCTCCCATCGGCGCCGAGGCGAATGCAGCGCACGCCGGGCGCGTCGGCGGCGGAAAAGACGACGGCGCCCGCGCCGTCCCCGAAGAGCACGCACGTGGCGCGGTCGGTGAAGTCGATGTAGCGGGTCATGGCCTCCGCGCCGACGACGAGGACGTGGCGCGCCCGGCCCGCGGCGATCGCGTCGGTGGCGACCTGCAGCGCGTACACGAAGCCGGTGCAAGCCGCCATCACGTCGAACGCCGGGCAGGCGACGCCCATCTTCGCGATCGCGCCGCAGGCGGTGGAGGGCATCGCGAGATCGGGGCTGGACGTGGCGAGGACGACCATCCCGATGTCCGCGGGGGCGAGGCCGGCGTCGGCGATGGCGGCCAGCCCCGCCTTGGCCGCAAGGTCCGAGGTGGATTCTCCCTCGGCCGCGACGCGGCGCTCCTTGATGCCGGTGCGCGTGGTGATCCACTCGTCCGAGGTGTCGACCATCTGCTCTAGCTCCGCGTTCGTGAGGCGGCGTTCGGGCAGGTAGCTGCCTATGCCTGCGATCTGTGCGAAGGGCATGGGGTATCAGCGTCTTCCGTATCCGGGGGCGTGCGGGTATCGCTGTAGTCTACACGAAGCGCCGCATATCAGTGGCTGCCGCCCACCGATGAGGCGATGCCGTCGACGAGACCTCCGCGGACGGCGGTCGCCGCCACGCGAAGTGCCGCGGCGACGGCGCGAGGGCCTGACCTGCCGTGGCCTATGATGCTGACGCCGTTCACGCCCAGGAGGGGGGCGCCGCCCTCGGCCTCGGGGTCCAGGCGGTCGCGAAGGCGGGCGAGCGAGGGTCGCAGCACGGCCGCCGCCACCTTGGCGGGGGCGGAGGCCATCATCGCGTCCCTCACCTCGCCGAGCAGGACGACCGCCATCCCCTCCATCAGCTTGAGCACCACGTTGCCCGTGAACCCGTCGGTCACCACAACGTCGGCCGTGCCGCGCGGGATGTCCATGCCCTCGACGTTCCCGGCGAAGCCGGGGACTTGCGCCGCCATCAGCTCGTGCGCCTCCTGCACGAGGGCGCTGCCCTTCGTGGCCTCCTCGCCGATCGACAGCAGCCCGATCGAGGGCTCCGCGACGCCGAGGACGACGCGCGCGTACGCGGCACCCATGTGCGCGAACTGCACGAGGTTCTCCGGCTTGCAGTCGGCGTTCGCCCCGGCGTCGAGGAGCACGACGCGGCGGTCCCGGCCGGGCAGCACCGCGGCGATCGCGGGACGCGTCACGCCGGGCAGGCGCCCGATTACTAGCGTGGACGCGGCCATGCACGCGCCCGTGTTGCCGGCCGAGAAGAAAGCCTGCGCGCCGCCGTCGCGCACGAGGCGGCAGCCGACAACGATCGAGCTGCCCTTCTTCGCGCGAACCGCGTTCGCCGGGTGCTCGTCCATGCCGATCACCTCGGGGGCGGCGACGGCCGTGACACGCTCGTGGCGGGCCGCGAACGGCTCGACGACTTCGGCGGGCCCGACGAGCAGGACGTGCAGCCGCTCGTCCGCCGCGAGCGCGTCAGGCACGCCTTCGAGGAC
>JAJZPX010000011.1 GCA_021811025.1 Actinomycetes bacterium | reverse complement strand
GCGAGAAGTCCGTCCCTGCGTCTCCGCGCAAAGACAGCGTGAGCTCGTCCCCTGCGTCGAGGTGCAGCGAGTAGCAGTCGTTCACGTCCCCGCCCGACGGCGACAAGCTGCCGGTGAAGGGAGACGTGGGCAGCGCGATCCCGGGGAAGGAGTCGTCCGCCGAGAGCGCCAGCGCGGGAGCCGGTGCGAGCGCCGCGAGAACGGCCGCGACGAGGAGAAGGACGAGCAGGCGGATTCTCATGAGGCCTCCGGGGCTCGAACCGGTACTCCCCCAATCATAGCGCGCGCCGGGCGCGCGAGGGGCGAGATGGCCGCCCGTCCCTGCCGGCAGCCGGGCCTCCACACCTCCCCCGCGCCTTCTCCACATCGTCCCCGCGGCGGGCACACGCGCCGCGAGGAGCATGGATGCGGGAGCCGTGAACAGACCGGGAGAGGAGAGACCATGCGCCACAGGACACCGGACCGCCCGCCCACAAGGCAGCGGTCGGCCGACTTCCGGGACAGCCGGCATTTCGAGGTTCAGAAGCGCGACGAGACGGGGCTCCTCGCCAGCGTCGTGTTCTCCACCGAGCGTCAGGCGCTCGCATTCGCGGACGCGCTCGTCCGGCTGATGGCGAGGACGGGCGAGCAGGGCTCCGTGCAGATCGTCTGGCCGACGGCGCATCCTCTCGGAGGATAGCGCCGCTCGCGCCACGGCCTGCGCCGTCCGCACCGCCGCCGCCGTTGGGTATGACTCTCGCGCGGCGGGCGGCGGAGAGGACCGGCATGGACGAGGGGCGCGCGCAGGGACGGCCGTGCGACGAGGAGACCCTGTCGCCGCGCCTCGAGCTCGAGGCCGTCTTCGAGGCGGTCGTCGACCCCGTCGTCATCCTCGACGTCTCCGGATGCGTCGTCGCGGCCAATCCCGCGGCGTCGGCCGCGCTGGGCTTCGACCCCGTAGGCCACGACCGCTTCGACCTCGCGCGGCACCTCGACTACCGCCTGCCCGACGGCACGAAGCTGCGGCCGCAGGACCTGCCGGGATTCAGGGCGGAGTCCGGTGAGCTGGTCAGGGACGTGCTGCTGACGGCGCGCGGTCCCGAGGGCGAGCGGCGGTCGTGGGTCGTCTCGGCGGCTGTGTTCCCTCGCGAGGGATCGCCGCTCGGGACGGTCGTGACGTTCCACGACGTGACCGACCGCGAGCGCCTGCTCGCGGAGCTCCGCGATTCCGTCCGCCTGGGCGAGGCGCTCAATCGCATCAACGCCGCCATCGCCGCCTCTTGCGACTTCAGCCTCATCATGGAGGCGGTCGTGCACGAATCGGCCGAGGCGCTCGGCGCCGACCGCGCCGCGGTAGCCATGCCCGAGCACGGAGGGTGGGTCGGGCAGTTCCTCTACGGTGCGCCGCCGGGAGTGCGATGGGTGCCGATCCCCTCGGCCGAGTGGCGCTACATCGAGGAGGTCGCGGCGTCACCGCAGCCGATCCTCATCGCGGATGCGACGCGGGACCCGCGCATCGATCCCGAGATCGCGCGGCGGACGGGGACCGCCGCGATCGCGGCCGTCCGCATCGAGCTGGACGGGCGGCTCGTCGGCGTGCTGCGCTACACCTTCACGGAACCGCCGGCGACGTTCGACCGGGTGCACCGCGACTTCCTCGCGAAGCTCGCGGCGTCGGTGGCGCTCGGCGTGCAGAACGCCCGGCTCGTCGCCGCCGAACGCGACGTGTCGGAGAAGCTGCAATCCGCCCTGCTCGCGATCCCCGGCCGCGTTCACGGCGTGTCGCGAGGAACGCTGTACCACTCGGCCAGCGACACCGCTCGCGTCGGCGGCGACTTCTACGACCTCTTCGAGCTGCCGGCGGGGCGCGTCGCGCTCGTGATCGGCGACGTGTCGGGCAAGGGGCTCGAGGCGGCGGCGATGACCTCGCTCGCGAAGAACGTCGTGCGGGCGTACGCGTCGGAGGGGCATGACGCCGCGGGCGTGCTCGACATGACGAACAAGGTCCTCGTCGCGTCGTCGGAGCCGGAGACGTTCGTCACGCTCTTCCTCGGCCTGCTCGCGCCTTCCGACGGCTCGCTCTCCTACTGCGCCGGAGGACACCCCCGCCCGCTCGTGAAGCGCGCAGACGGCGGCATTGCGACGCTCGAGACTGGGTCGCCGATCGTGGGGGCGTTCGAGGGGGCGCGGTTCGTGGAGGGGGAAGCGCGCATCGGGGCCGGCGACGTCCTGCTCCTCTACACGGACGGCGTGACCGAGGCCCGGTGCTCCGACGGCTTCCTCGGCGAGGAACGCCTGGCGGAGTTCGTCCGGTCGCTGCCGCCCACGCCCGCGAGCGAAATGCCCGGCGCCGTGTTCGACTTCGTCGTCGAGTGCACCGGCGGCCCGCTCTCGGACGATCTCGCGATGCTCGCGGTGTCGCTCGCTCCCTGACGCTAGCCTGACTCGGGCTCGCCCTCGTGCCCCCCGCCGGGGACGCCGTCGGCCGGCCCCCTCATCGCGGCACGCGTCTGCGGCCGGTCGATCGCCCCGACGAGGTCGAGCATCTCCCGCCGTCTCCAGCGGGCCTGCGGCAGCTCGCGCAGCGCCCGCTTCGCGGGGTCGGGCAGGTCCGCGGCCCTCGCCGCGGCCAGCAGCTGGTCCTTCTGCACCCACTCGTCGTCCGCGAACTCGCGCTCGGCCCACCGGACGAGCCGCTCCACCGTCCCGCGATCCATGACCGCCTCCCTCCCGGCGCCCGGGGCGCCCGGTCGGTGATGCCGTGGGCGCCCGCAGGCGAACCTCCGACCCCGCGGAATCTACCCACGAAAGGCAGCGGCGGCCCGGCGGCGGAGCGGCGAGCCCGTCCGCCACCGAAAGGGTACGTATCGGCGACGGCGACCGAGAGGAGAGGATCATGAACGGATGGCCGATGCGGTGCGGCGGCATGGGCTACCACCGGCACGGGTGGGGCGGCATGGAGCAGATGGGCGGGCCTCCGATGATCCCAGCGCCGATGGCGTGCGTGGCGATGCTGTTCGGCGTGATGATCGGGCTGGCGATCGGCCGCGCGAAGGCGATGCGCCATATGGGCATGGGGATGGGCATGATGGGTCACGGCGACGGCGACTGGCTGATGCGCAAGAAGATGATGGGCAAGATGATGCGCCACCATCACCATCACCACGGCTGGGGCATGGAGGAGTGCGAGTGCCCCGAGAGCGAGGAGGAGCGGAAGGCCGGCGAGCAGCAGGGCACGGAGGGCGGGGCCTAGCCGGTCAGCCCTCCAGCCGCGCGAGGTAGTCTGCGTACTCGGCGTCGCGCAGGAACGCGAGAACGCGCTGCCGGCCGATCCTCAGCAGGGTCCACGGGGCAAGCTTGTACTCCACGTGGAACAGCACCCACGTCTTGATGCGGTGCCACGGCCGAAGGTTCCTCAGATACGCGCGCTGAGCCGGCGAGAGCAGCCGATGGCGGAAGAGCAGGCCGCGCACGAGCGCGGCCTGCACGCGCGCCCAGGAGTAGAAGCGGCGGTACTCTCGCAGCACCGACTCCTGCATCTCGCGCGACGACATGAGCTCGGGCCGTAGCGCGATGTGCATGCCGTCGAGGAACTTGAGGTCGGCCAGCTTGTCGTACAGCACGCGCCCCGCGCGCTCATGCTCGGCCGTGCGCTTCGTCCCGGGCAGAGGCGTCTCGAAGAGGTACTGCAGCGTCGTCACGTGCTTGCGCGCGTACTCGCCGTTGCGTCGCAGCGTCTCGCGCGTGTCGCCGGCGAACGCGATGAACATACCGTGCACCAGCAGGCCGTAGCGGCGCATCGCCTCCATCGCGCGGGCCATCCGCTTGCTGTCCGTGTGCTTGCCGACGGCGTCCAGGTCCTCGTCGGCCGAGGACTCCACGCCCACGCACACCAGCGTCGTCGACGCCACGCGCTTCAGCAGCCGCAGCAGCTCGCGGTCGATCCGCCCTTCGCGGTCGAAGACGGCGTCCGCGCGCATCTGCACGACGAGCAGCCGCGCGTACCCGCGCTCGATCGCGCGCTTGAGGAACCGCTTGAACGACGGCTTGTTCGCCGCCGCGTTGTCGTCGATGAGGAACACGCCCGACGCGCCCTCGTCCTGGCAGCGCAGCAGCTCCTCGACGCTCTTCTCCTCGTCGCGCAGCACGTAGCGCGGCCACATCTCGCAGACCTCGCAGAAGTTGCACCTCTCGGGGCAGCCGCGCGAGCGCCACACGAGGCCCGCGGTCCTCGCCTCGATCCCCGCGACGAGCGAGTTGTCCACCAGCGGGAGCGCCTGCACCTCGGCCTTCGTGAGCTGCCGGGGCGGCGGCCCCTCGCGCACGCGCCCGTCTTCGCGCCAGCAGACGCCGGGCACCTCGCGCACGTCGCCTCGGCCGAGCAGCAGCGCGCGGAGGAACGCCGGGAACGAGAGCTCGCCCTCGCCTCTGATGACGAAGTCGGGGCCCGCGAGGAAGGCGCGCCCGGTCGCGCACGTGGGCTCCGGGCCGCCGAGGACGATGGTGGCGCGCGGATTGGCGGCGCGTGCCTGAGCGACGAGCTCGGCGGTGCGCGTGAGCGTGCACGTGATCGCCGAGAACCCGATCACGTCGGCCCCGCTCACCCACTCCCAGTCCACCGAGCCCTTGCCGGAGACGTCCTCGATGAACGCGCGCACGTCGTATCCTGCGTCGCGCGCAACCGTGGCGAGCATCGCCGTGCCGCGGCCCATCGCGACATGGGAGTAGATGTTCAGCCCAGGCGAGCCGGCCTCGATGAGAGCGACGCGCCGCCGTGAGCTGTCGCGGAGTCCGTCCATGCCGACATCATCCCCCTATCCGGCCCTCAGCGGCAGCCGTCCGCCGAAGCGTCGACTTGCCGCAGGGTGGACGGCTTCGGGAACGATGGGCTTAGCCTCGTCACGCGCAACCCGGGCGCCACGAACGCGTGGCACGAGATCGGAGCGGCCGCGGGCCTCGCGGCGGGTGCGTACGACGTCGGCAAGTGTCGCATCTTCGCCGAGGGGAATAGTCCGCGCAGTGCGATCGGAAGGAGGCCAGGATGCCCGTCTACGTCATGCTGACGCGCCTGACGAGCCAGGGAGCGCAGACGCTGAAGCACAACCCGCAGCGCATCATGGACGTGGATCAGCAGCTCGCCGGGATGGGGCTGAAGATCCTCGACCAGTACGCGGTGCTGGGCCGGTACGACTTCGTCAACATCGTCGAGGCGCCCGACGACGCCACCATCGCCCGGATCTCGCTCGAGCTCTCCTCGCGGGGCTCCATCCACATCGAGACGATGCGCGGAGTGCCCGTCGGCGAGTTCGTCGCGGGGCTCAAGAAGGAGGCGGTGGGGGCGACGGCCGGCGGGTAGCCGGGCGGCACTCGTACAGGCCGGGGTCTACCTCAGCACCACCGCGTTGTGCCGCTCCAGCAGCACCTTGCGCACGGCCGCCAGACCCTCGGCCGAGTCGATCGGCAGCGGCGGGCCGCCGGGTTCGAGCGCGCCTGCCGCGCGATCGCTCCACAGCACGTAGGCGAGCGCCTCCTCATCGTGCCGAGGATGCCACACCATGCCTGCGGCGTTCGACACCCGCTCGCGCAGCGCCCGCCCCCACTCGCGTGTGAGAGGGTAGTCCTCGCGCTCGCACTTCGTCAGCCACGCCCCCTGGCCGAACGTGGACGGGTGCGGGCCGCGAAGGACCATGAGCCGCAGGTCGCGTGTGGTCCGCAGGAACGAGAACGCCCGGCCTCGGAGCCGCGTGAATGGGATCTCCCGAGGACCGGGGTCGGCGAGCGGGACGTCACGGACGAGGGTCTCCGCGACCGCGCCTTCGAGTCCGTCCGCGGCGTACAGGTGGCCGAAGGCGTCATCGTACGTGTCGAATCTGCCGCCGCCCGGCGTCGTCGGCACGTCGTGGCTGAACTCGCACGCTCCCCGCCCGAGAGGATGGACGCGCGCCAGCAGCGTCCCGGAGGGCAGCGGCTCGATCCTCGGCTTGCCTGCGATCCCGCCCCGAGGCGGTGGCTTGCGCTGGTCTTCCCACACGGCGTTGGCCTACTCGGCGAGCAGATCGCGCGCGGCAGCGAGCAGCCGCCGTTCCTCGCCCTTGCCGACCAGCTCACGAGGCTCCTTCCCGCCGAGAATGCTGCTCCGCTGGAACCACCAGCCGGCGGTGCCCCACGGGTCCTGCTCGGCGTGCAGCAGCCGGTTCACCTCGACGACCTCCGGATACGGGCGACGCGCGGCGAGGTCGAACTGGAAGAGAGGGTAAAGGTAGCGATTGCGACGGTCTGGGACGGCGACGAGATCGCCTCGGGCGCGCAGGCGGTTCGCGTACTGTCGCGGGTTCTTGCCCGCAAGGCCGAGCAGCTTGTGGACGCCCGACGCCGGAACCATCTCCTGCGACACGATGCGCGCTTTCACCTGCCCGGCGAGCACGGCCTCCTTCATGATGTCCTCAGCCGTCATCTGAGGGAGCTCGATGGGAAGCACGAGCGCCGTGGGCTCGCCGGCGATGCGCTCGGTCGCCAGAGTGGCGGCGCTCAGGGTGCGCAGGTAGACGAGGATGTCGTCGCGGTAGGGCGCGAGGTCGGGCAGCGCCTCGACCGCCTCGGCCACAAACCTCTCGAACTGGCGCTCGCGATCGGCGGGATCGCTGCTGGGACTGAGGCGCCCGACCGCGTCGCTCCAGGCGTCGGCCGCGTTCGCGGCCTTCGCCGAGCGAGGGCGCGGCGGCACGGGCAGGGGCACGGAGAAGACGGCTTCCATCGGGTCACCTCACGTCACGTGTGATACGCTTGATACGATTCTATACCGGCGTCACGCTCGTATCAAGCCAAGACCACCTCAGGGCAGCCCACGCGTAGCAGATGAATCTGCCAATATGGTAGTAGATTCGCCTCCGGTTCCACCGGCCTCTCGCACCCGCCCCCGCCTCGCGCTACGCTGCCGGCATGGCGCGCACTCCAACGCATCCCGACGTCGTCTTCCGAGCTCGGCTTCGCGGACCACAGAGCCACTTCGCGCGCGTCTTCCGCGAGTTCACGGGCGCGACGCCGAGTCAGTACCAGGCAGCGGAGCGCGAGTCCGCCTGACGCAGCGCCGCAATATCGTTCCATACGCGTGTCGGCCGTGGCGGTTACACTCGTCCCCACCCGAACGAACGGAGCTCGCCTTGTCCGGCCACGCCCGCACTGACCGAACGCCGTCCCGTACCGTCCTGATACTGTGCCTGGGCGGCGCGGTCGTCCTGTGGGGCACGAGCTTCCCCGCCGCGAAGATCGCGCTCGCCGGCTTTCCGCCGATGGCGCTGGTCTTTCTTCGCATGGCGGTCGCCACGGCGCTGATGCTGCCGTTCGTCGGGCGGATCCGGAAGGCCCGGTACCACAAAGGCGACTGGAAGTGGCTCGTGCTGATCGGCCTGTTCGAGCCTTGCCTGTACTTCGTGTTCGAGATGAACGCGCTGCGCTTCACCACCGCCTCGCAGGCCGGCGTCATCTCGGCGATGGCGCCTCTCCTGGTTGCCGTGGGCGCCCGGATCTTCCTGTCCGAGGAGCTGTCGCTGCGCACCGTCTCGGGCCTGGCGCTCTCCCTGGCCGGGGTGACGGCGCTGTCTCTCGGCGCGCGGACGTTCGAGACCGCGCCGGCTCCCGTGCTGGGCAACGCACTCGAGCTCACCGCGATGGTTTGCGCCGCCGGCTACTTCATAGTGCTCCGCCACCTGACCTCGCGTTACGACCCATGGTTCGTCACCGGCGTGATGAACCTCTCGGGCCTGATCTTCTTCCTACCTGGCGCGCTGCTGTCGGATCCGCGAACTTGGCTCGCAGCGTCACCGCAAGCGTGGCTTGCCGTCGCGTACCTGGGCGCGTTCGTCACGCTGGGCGCGATCGGCCTCTACAACCTCGCGGCATCGCACCTGCCCGCGGCACGCGCGGCGATCTCGATCAACCTCGTGCCGTTCGCCGCAGTGGCGTCGAGCTGGCTGCTGCTCGGCGAGCGGCTCACGCCGCTGCAGGTCGTCGGCGGACTCGTGATCGTGGGCGGCGTGTTCCTCGGCGAGTCGAAGCCGAAGCGGCGCGAGCGCCTCGCGGAGGAGCCGGCGCTCGAGGAGGCGTAGGCGTCAGCGCAGCGTGGCGCCGCGGAGCGCGAAGAGCGCCGCGACGCCGATCGCGGCGAAGAGGACGATGAACGGCCACTGCCCGAGCTGCGCGAAGTAGCCCGGGCTGACGATCACCGTGTACAGCAGCATGCCGATCGCCACGCGGTACGACTGCGGCGCGACCTGCGCGTCGAGCAGCAGGCCGATGCCGCTCGTGACGAGCAGGAACGCGGTGAGGCCCTCGGCGGCGAGGTGGAAGCCCAGCGCGACGGGCGCCGTGCGGAGCTCGGGAACCTGTCCGCCGAGGAGGAAGACCGCCCACATCGCGGTCATCCCGAGCCCCACGACTATCCCGAACCATCCCGCGAAGCGCCTCATCGCGTCTCCCTTCGAGCGCACACAGACGATAGCACCTCACGGGGACGAGACACTCCCGGGCCGACCGACGGGCGCTCACCCGTGACGGTGGTGACGCACGAACGAGATCGGTCCGCCCGCCATCGCCACCACCAACCCGCCCACGATGACTATCGGATCGATGCCTTCGAGCGGCTGAATTCGACGTCCGGCGAGGGTTCCGGCGGGCGGCTTCCCGGCATCGTCAGTCTCTCGCACGCACGGGATGCAGGAATGTAAAGGGTGCTTGACGCGCCGTAGCGATCGCGATATCCCTTCCGACGATCGGCGTCGGGCTGTTCTCCTCCGGCAGACACGCCGGAATCGTGCTGAACACCGGCATCCTCACGCTGATCGTCGGCGCGGTGGTGGTGCTCGGGACCAAGCTCCGCGGCGAGCGGGCGGAGCGAGATAACGACGAGCGCGAGGAGCTCATCCTCACCCGTGCGATGCGTTTCACCTTCATGGCGACCGCGCTGGCCATCCAAGTGGCGTGGGCGTTCGAGAACGCTCGCGCCGTGGCTCCGGTCACCGCCATCGACGTCGTCTACTTCTTCTTCTGGTTCTCGTTCATCGGCGCCTATGGGTTCAACCGCCTGCGAGCGTGAACGGAGGGCGGGCAACGCCTGGCCGCGCCGTCCGTCAGGGGGGAATTCAGCACTCTCGCCCGAAGCCCCTAAAGCCCGCTGAGGGAGGCGCCGACGCTACGGGTAGGCAACCGTTAGGCGCGATGGACGCGGGACGTGGAAGGATGTGCGAGTCCCGTGCCGAACGGAAGCGCGCGGGAAACATGTCGCGCAAGGAGTTGAGAGCGATGACCGATCAATGGCTCGAGCCCCGCGTCTCCGAGGACTTCGGCGACGCCTTCATAGCGGCCGGATTCCTCGGCCTCATAGCGGGAACCGCCCTCGGCAATCCCTCCATGGGCGTGATCTGCGGGCTCATCGCAGGAGCGGTCACGGACGGCCTCATCGTTGCTAAGGCGGAACGGGCACGCAGCGACATCCGCTAGTCTGCCGTCCCCGCTACTGCGTCGTCTCGATGAGCGCGGCCGCCAGCGCGTCGTTCAGCTGATCCTTCGTGTACCGCCCGGCGGGCAGGGCATCGACCGCCCTCTGCCCGTCCTCGCCCAGCGGGTAGAACTTGGCCTTCTGCACCACGTCGTACTTGTTCACGGTCTGCTGACCCTGGAACAGGTCCTCGATCATCTGGAGCATCTGCTCGGCCGAGAAGTCCAGCACCCTGCTCACCCCCAAGTCGGCGGAACACCCGTGGCGGATGTTCTACCACCGGGGGCGGACCTCCTGCCCCGCGCTATTGTTGTTAACCCTGGGCAGGGCACGCACTCGCAGATGATGGGGCGACAAGCAGAAGCGCGAGCGTGAAGGCTATCAGGCGGATTCGAAGTCCCCCGAAGTTGGCTACTTGGCGTTCTTGGCAGGGCGAGCATCCATCTCCAAGTCCGGACCGTCCACGATCTTGTCGACATGCAACTTGCCGTCTGCGCCGCGAGTCATGCCAATCCACTTGTCCTTGTTCTTCGGGTCCTTGATGGCAGCCTCCGCGTCGTCTCCCATGGGCCCAGGGTAGCCACTGGACCGGTTGACCAGATTATCAGTGGCAACATTCTCTCCGGACGGCATGGCGCGGTCTTGGTTCGCTACCGGCTGAGTCGCCACGTGAGCAGCACACGTCGCGTTGAACGCAAGACCAGCAGCAGCGAGGATCGCAACAGCCCCCGCCCCGATCAGTAGTCGATTCCGTGAGGTGGACATCTCCGTCTCCTCTCGCAAGGGCCACCTCCAAGGTACGCCCGATTCCAGAGCCTGTGAACCTAGCGGCACCACTCCCGGCCCCCGGCGGGGAGCCCGCCCTCCCCGCTACCGGTTCGGGTGCCGTCGCACCTCGCGCGGCCGCCAGCCGGGCTCGGAGTGCCCGCTCATGCCCGCCTCGCGCGCCATCTCGCGCTCGCGCACGGGCACCTCGAGCCTCGCGACGAGTCCCTCGTGCGTGTACTCGCCGTCGGGCAGCTCGCGCATCGCCTCCAGCGCGTCGTCACCCACGCCGGCCGCCGTCGCCGCACGGATCAGCCGCTGCTTGTCGATCACCGCGCGCTCGGCGAACAGGTGGTCGAGCAGCTCGAGCACGGCGGTCGCTGACGTCTTCATGAAGCGGCCTCCCTCGTCTCGTTGCCGGGGTTTCGCGTCGGCTCACGCGGGGGAACCTACCTCCGTGACGTAAGGCATTCTCGACGCAGCGGGGGTGTTTGCGATGGACGGCGGACGGGGCGAAGGGGCGAGGAAGCTCGGCGTGCTCGACTATCTCGACCGGGAGACGGTGCGCGCGTACGACGAGACGCTCAAGAAGGTCCGCGACGACGAGATCAGGCAGAGCCTCCAGCTGTTCCGCAACAACCACGCGAAGATGGCCGACCAGCTCGACGACGTCGCCGAGCGCATGGGCTGGCGTCGCGAGACCCCGTCGGAGTCGTTCCGCTCGTTCTTCTTCGAGCACACCCAGATCATCCGGAACGCGAAGGACGAGGACGAGGCGCTTGAGGGCCTTCTGCTGATCGAGCAGGCGAACCTCGGCGAGTGCCGCAGGACGCTCGCCGCCGGGCCGCCGCTGGGTGCGGCGGACATCGTGCGGCAGATGTGCACCTTCGAGGAACGCGACGTCGACTACCTCGCCAAGCACGTTCGGCCGATGACGGGTCTGACGGCCGTCGCTCACGAGGCGCAGAGCGGCAAGGGCGCTTGGGACATGAGCGTCCAGGAGCTCTACGTCATGCTGTCGGGCCTGCGGTTCATGGACGAACAGACGGCGAACGCGTACGACGCCGCGCTCCCGAAAGCGGCAAGCGACGAGGTCTCGGGCCAGTTGCAGCTCTTCCGCGACGACCACAAGCGGCACGTCAAGGCGATCGACAACCTCCTCGAGAAGATGGGGACGACACCTCAGCTCGCGACCGGCGAGCTGCAGCAGTACCTCTTCGAGGCGATCGGCCTGATCGGGCGAGCGAAGGACCAGGACGACGCGCTGGAGCGCCTGCTCCTGCTCGAGCGCGCGAACTCGGCCGAGTACGAGTCCGTGTCGCGGGCGAACATCCCGAACGAGGAGGCCATGCGCCTGATCGAGCAGCACCACCTCGACGAGCAGCACCACACCGCGTGGGTCGAGCTGCACACTCCCATCGCCGTCGGCTACGGCTCGCAGTCGGCGCCGCGGGTGGGCGAGGACCCGACGAGCACGCCGGGGCTGTAGGGCCGGGGGCGGGTCATCCGTCCCTCGCCTCCCGGCTGAGCCGACCGCCCGTTCCTGCCCGCGCCGCCGTGCGTTATCGCGGCCCGAGCGCGCGGGTAGGAAGCACGCGGCAACGACCGGTGAGGAGGGGTCTTTGATGGCGCGCGAGGACATGCGGCGGCTGCACACGGTGGCGCGAATGGAGGACGCGGTCCGGCTCGGGTACGACGCGGCGCTCGCGAAGCTGCAGAACAGCGACGCGGCGCCGTCCCTGATGCGCTTCAGGCAGGAGCACCAGGCGCACCTCGAACGGCTGCGGGAGAAGGAGGCGAGCATGGGCGGGCCCGCCAAGGGCTCGAACGTCGTGGAGGACTACGTCAAGCAGGTCGCGGACGGGACTTCGAAAGCGCTCGACCACCAGGGCGTCTTTTCGACGCTGCGGGTGGCGGAGGCGGCGCTGCGGCTCGAGACCGACGCCTTCCTGCGCTCGGACCCGCCCGCGGACCTCGCCGACGACCTCCGCAGCTGGGTCGCGGCCGAGGAGGAGCACGTCGACTTCCTGCGCATCGCCACGGCCGGGCTCGCTCAGACCGGGCCTGTGAGGCGCTGATGGAAGGCCGGCACTGGGCGGTGACCCTCGCCGAGCTTCGGTACCTCGACCAGGAGGCCGCGGCGGCGTACGAGGAGGCCGTCGGCGCGTTCGCGCAGGACGCTGCGACTTCGCGAGAGCTGCACCGCTTCCGGGCGGCGCACGCGAGGCACGCGGCGCGGATCGACGACGTCTTCTTCGGCCACATCGGCCCGCCCGAGCTTGGCGAGGACGTCCGCAGGAGGCTGCAGGAGCAGGTGTGGCGCGTGACGCAGGCGCGCGGGCGGCCCGGCGAGCTTCGCGCGCTGCTCGAGGCCGAGGAGCAACACCTCGAGCGCTACAGCGCCGCGTCGGACGAGCGGATGCCCGCGGAGGCGGCGGACGCGGTGCGCGAGGGACTGGCCGAGGAGCGAGAGCACGTGGAGTCTCTGCGGCGGATGGCGAGCGGGCCGAAGGCGAGGGCGGGCGGATGAGCGATCGGCTCGTGCTCGTGACGGGCGCGACGTCCGGCATCGGGCGCGCCGCCGCGCTCGAGCTGGCCCGCCGCGGCCTCGGCGTCGTCGTCCACGGCCGCGACGGGACGCGCGTGAGCGAGACCGCTGCGGCGATCCGCCGCGATGCCGGCGGGACGATCGAGGAGGCGGTGGCGGACCTCGGCTCGCAGCGGCAGGTGCGGTCGCTCGCGGCCGACGTCACGCGGCGGTTCGGCCGGCTCGACGTGCTGCTCAACAACGCCGGGACGTACGAGCACCGCAGGCGGCTCACCGAGGACGGACTCGAGACGACGTTCGCCGTGAACGTGCTCGCCCCGTTCCTGCTGACGCAGCTGCTGCTGCCGCTGCTCGAGCGGTCCGCCCCGGCGCGCGTCGTGAACGTCTCGTCCGTGGCGCACACCACCGTGCGATCGGTGGACTTCGGGAACCTGCAGGGCGAGCGCCACTACGGCGCGTACGAGGCGTACGCGCTCTCGAAGCTGGGCGACGTCCTCGTCGCATACGCCCAGGCGCGACGCCTCGACCCCTCGGCCGTGACCGTGAACGTGCTCCACCCCGGCGTGATCGCGACGAAGCTCCTGCACCCGGGATTCGGCTTCAGCGGGTCGCCGCCCGAAGAGGGCGCGCGCGTGGAGGTGTACGCCGCGACGGCCGAGGAGCTCGCGGGGCGGACGCGCCTGTACCTCACGGACGAGGAGCCTCACGACAGCTCGCGGCTCAGCTACGACGAGGACCTGCAGGAGCGCTTCTGGGCGGAGTGCGAGCGGCTGACGGGGGTGACCGCGGCGGCCGCGCAGGCGAGATGACGGCGAGCTCGCGGCGGAGCTCGAACGCGCGCGACGACCACGAGCGGCACGCGCGGAAAATCAACGCGTTCTCGAAGCGGCTGCGCGCCTGACCGGTCTCGCGCGGCCTGCCGCGGGAAATACTCCTCGGGTCACGAATCGATCGCGGACTGCGCGACGCGCGGGAAGGACGTGGGGACATGGAGGAGTACGGTTCCGGGACCTCGACGATGCCGGCGGGCACGGCCCAGGCGGCTGGGACGCTGCTGGACACGCTCAACATGCTGAGGGCGCGCGAGCTCGCCGTCATCACCCAGTACATGCGGCACCACTACCAGATCACGACGGCCGAGGGACTCGCGATGGCCGACGAGTTCAAGGACATCGCGATCACCGAGATGAAGCACGCCGAGATGCTCGGGGAGCGGATCGACTTCCTCGGCGGCGACCCGACGACGCAGCCGAGCGAGATCGGGAGGGACGCCCGGACGTTGGAGCAGATGGCGTCCATGGACCTCGCGAGCGAGAACGACGCGGTCCGGCTGTATCGCGACGCGGTCAAGCAGGCGGACTCCGAGGGTGACGTGACGACCCGGCGCATGCTGGAGAGCATCCTCGGTGACGAGGAGAACCACGTGAACCGCTTCCAGATGATGCTGGGGCGGTAGGGCTTTAGCGGCGGTCCGCGTCCACCACGGGGACGCGCCGCTCCACCTCGGCCGGGAACGCGGCTCCGGGGGCGTAGGCGGCGAGAACGGCCGCGCGCTCGGGGCCGACGCGGCGGCGCAGCGCCTCGACGAGCGCCGACAGACGCTCGCGGACACGCGGGTCGGCGGCGCCGCGCAGCGCGACGTCCGAAAGCGCGATCTCGACGAGCCGCGGCCATCCGGGAACGGGCTGCACCACGCGAACGTCGCCCCTCGCGTCGGCGAAGCGCCCGTGCGGGAACGGGCGCGGGCCGAGCCTGGCGAGGACCTCGCCGATGCGGTCGAGAGCCGCCTCCGCGACGCCCGGCTCGGTGGCGACCGCGCCCACGGCGATGTCGGAGAGCAGGCCGAGGTCGAACGCGACGTCCTCGCGCGTGTCGCGCACGTCCGCGATCCGCACGCCTCCGACGACGCGGCGTGGCAGCGGCTTGCCGTCCTGCCCGAACGCCTGCAGCAGCGGCTCGCCGCGGACGACGAACGCGCCCACTGCGGGCGCGGCCACGACGGCACTCGCGCGGCGGGCGTCCGCGACCAGTCGCGGGACGTCGACCGACACGACGTAGCCGGTGCGCGGGGCCGCGACCACTCTGCCGAGTCGCAGCGGCGGCGTCTCGGGCGCGTCGGCGGGGAGCCGCGGCGGGTAGCGGCGGTCCGCGGCGTCCACCGCGATCTCGCCGAGCCGCGCGACGACCGCGTACGGCCGGGACGCGTCCGCCAGAGTGCGCGCGTAACGCGCGAACGACGCGAGGCCGCCCGCGGCGAGCAGCGCCGCGACGGTCGTCGCGAGCGCGGGCGCGAACGACGGCTCGCCCGGCACGCCGACGCGGACCGAGCCGAGCGCCACGACGGCCACCCCGGCCGAAGCGAGCAGCCACGCGATCGTGCCGGACGCCGGCGGCACCGGGAGCGCCGAGACTGCCGGCCGCCAGCGCGCCGCGAGCGCTGCGAGCAGCGCGATCAGGAACGCGGCGCCGAACAGCAGCGCCACGAGCACCGGCACGACCGCCTCGGGCGCGCCGGTCGTCCCCCTCGCCTCGAGGTAGCGGTCGCCGTACACCAGCAGCACCCCGCCGGCCACGCCGCCCACCGCCGCCGGCAGCGGCAGCGTCCACCCTCGTCCGAGCATGCCTCACGCCCTTCTCGCGAAGCCGGCCCTTTACTCGTGCCGGCGCGGTTCGCCCTCCTCGGGGTGCTCGGGCGGCTCCTCGAGGATCCGGCCGGGGGGCGGCTCGCCCGGCGGCAGGCCGGTCTCGGCGACGATCGTCACTTCGGCGCCCCCGCCGGCGTAGTCCTGCCAGCTATCCATGAGCTCCCGCGCGCCACCCTCGGGCGACGACGCGCCCGGCACCTCCACGACCGTCTCGCCGTCGACGTCCCGCACGCTGATCCCCCGGACGTCGTCGCGCTCGAGCAGCCGGGCGATCGTCTGCACCGCGTCCTCGGTGGACACCCTGTACGTCTCGGTGGCCATCCGCCGCTCCCTCCCCGTCTGCGGCGGCCCGCTTCCCGCCTGCCATCGGATGGTACCCCCCGCGGGCGCTCCCCCTTCGCGAGGAAGGGAATCTTCGGTACGCGCGGCGAGCGCGAGGAGGGGCGATGGTCGACGAGATGGGAACGGCAGCCGAGCTGGCGCGCCTGTCATGGCTGGAGACGGCGACGGTGCGCGCGTACGACTCGGTCGAGCACAGGATCACGGACGAGGACCTGCGGCAGCGCCTGGGCGGCTTCCGCTCGGATCACGCGCGGCATCTCTCGCGGATGCACCGGCTGCTCGAGAAGACCGCGGGCGGCGTCGAGCCGAGCGGCGAGTTCATGTCGTTCGTGCGCGAGGAGCTGAGGCTCGTCGAGCGGGCGCCCGACCCGGCCGACGCGATGGAGCACCTGCTGCTGATCGAGCGGGCGAACGCGAGCTTCTTCGCCGACGCGCTCGCCTCCGGGTTGCCGGCCGAGGTCGAGCAGCTCGTGGCCGAGGAGCGTGAGGACGAGATGCGGCACGTCGAGGAGGTCGAGCTGCACGTGGCGGTACCCGCGATCGAGCGGGCGCCCAACGACGTCTCCTGAGCGGCGGCGAGCCCATGGTGTTCCGGAAAGACACCCAGTACCACCGCATCACCGTCATCGACCGCGGCAACGTGCGGTCGCTGAAGTTCGACAACCGCCGGCAGAGCGCGATCGACCTGCGCGACGGCTACACGTCGGACATCCGTTACACCGACTACCTGCACCTCGCGCTCGCACTCAAGCCCGACGCCGGGCGAGCGCTCGTGATAGGACTCGGCGGCGGGACGCTGCCGAAGCGCATGTGGCGCGACTACCGCGAGATGCGCATCGACGTGGTGGAGATCGATCCCGTGGTGGTGGACGTCGCCAGGCGCTACTTCGACATGCCCTCCGACCCGCGGCTGCGCGTGTTCACCGCCGACGGGCGGCGGTTCGTCGCGGACACGGAGGAGCGCTACGAC
>JAJZPX010000010.1 GCA_021811025.1 Actinomycetes bacterium | reverse complement strand
TGTCCTGGAAGGTGAGCGGCTGCTCCATGCGAGGCACCTTTCCCCACGCGGCGTCCGCCGCCGGGCATGCGACGGTGCGTAGAATGCTATCAGAACGCGGCGCGCTCGCCGCACTCCGCGTTCACCTCCGAGTCGAACGACGCGACCCGGTCGCCCCTCATCCCGGCGCGCGCTATCAGCAGCGCGTCGACGGCGTCCAGCCGGCGCCGCCCGCGCAGGATCTCGATCGCCGCCTCCACGACGGGCGATTCGAAGCAGACCCCCGCGGTGGAGCCGAGGTCGGCCAGCGAGTCGAGCACCTCCTCCACCGGCAGGCCCATCGTCCTCGTGAGCACCGAGTACGCTTCCGCGAAGACCGGCTCCGTGATGACGAGCGGGTCCCCGGCCGACTCCGCATGCTTCGCCAGCGCCACCGCACGCGGGTACTGCTCTCCGTCGTCCGCCAGCATGAGCCGCAAGACGACGCTCGTGTCCGCCAGCGTGCTCACGACGCCCTCGACCCGCCCGGCTTCGTCGCCTCGTCGAGCTCCCGCAGGTACCGGCCGACCGCCTCTTTCTCCGCCTCCGGATCGAGCCGCCTGCCCGCGTACTTCCTCAGGCGCCCCGCAACTTCCTCGATCGTCTTGCGCTTGCGCACGACGGCGTAGCCCGCCTTCGCCTCGAAGACGAGGTCGTCACCGGGTCCCACTCCGAGCGCTTTGCGCACCTCGGCCGGGATCGTGACCTGGCCCTTCGACGTCACCCTTGCCTTCGGCACGGCCCCCTCCTTACTCTCGTACCACCATCCTTACTTCTACCCACAGGGGCGCCGGCCTGTCAAGCCGCCTTACCCGCGCGTCCCGCACCCTACCCAAGCTCGGTCGCGAGGAACTCCAGCGCCTTCAGGCGAGCGGGCACGTGCGTGGCGACGAACGCGCGCAGCAGCGTGAAGCACTCGCGCTGCACGGCGGCGGGAATCCCGAGGCCGGCGACCTCGGCCATGCGCGCGCCCAGCAGCGCGCCCAGCGCGAGCAGCGCGTCAGGACCCACCCGCAGGACGCCGGCCGCGAGCGGAGCGCACGACGCGCACACGACGCCGCCCGCTTCCAGGGAGAAGGCCGCGGGTGCTTCGGCCCCACACTCGACGCACACGGACAGCTGAGGGCGATAGCCGAGCATCGCCATCCCCTTGACGAGGAACGCGTCGGTGACGGAGAGCAGCTGCTCGACGGGCGCGCCTTCGAGAGCGTCGAGGCTCGCGAGCGCCAGCCCGTACAGCCGCTCGTCCGACTGCCCCTCGACCGACGCCTTGTCGAGCAGGTCGGCGACCACGGCCGCGTGGACGGCGCGATCGAAGTCCATGCGCAGCGCCTCGTGCGACTCGACCGTCCGCGCCTCAGCGATCACCTCCAGCGTCCGCCCGGTGTGCAGCAGCAGGTCGAGCAGCGTGTACGGCTCGGAGCGCGCGCCGAAGCGCGACTTCGGGTTGCGCGCGCCCTTCGCCACCGCGCGCACCTGGCGGCCGTCGGTCGCCAGCAGCGTCAGGATGAGGTCGGCCTCGCCGAGCTTGGTCTTGCGGAGGACGAGCGCGCGCAGCGGGTAGGCGGGCAACTAGCGCTCCACGGCCGAGAGTATCTCGAGCCCGCTCGACGTGCCGATGCGTGTGGCACCCGCTTCGAGCATCGCGAGCGCCGTCGGCAGGTCGCGTATCCCGCCGGCGGCCTTCACGCCGACGTCCGGCCCCACCGCCGCGCGCATCGCCCGCACGTCGTCCACGCTCGCGCCGCGCGGGCCGAACCCGGTCGAGGTCTTCACGAAGTCGGCCCCGGCGTCCACCGCGATCCTCGACGCCGCGGCGATCGCGTCGCCGCCGGGCAGCAGGCCCGTCTCGAGGATCACCTTCACGAACGCCTTGCCGTCCGACGCGTCACGCACGGCGTCCACCACCGCGCGCAGGTCGTCGCGCACGAAGACGTGCTCGCCCTCGAGGAACGCGGCGACGTTCATCACGACGTCCACCTCCGTGCACCCCAGCTCGACGAGGTGCGCGGCCTCCTCGGCCTTGGTCTCCGTCATCGCGTAGCCGAGAGGGAACGCGCAGACGCTGCACACCTGCGTCGCGGTGCCGGCGAGGCGCTGCGCCGCGAGGGGCACGAGGAACGGCGAGACGCACAGCGTGGCGAACCCCTCGCCGCGCATGCCGTCGATCCACTCGGCGGCCTCAGCGAAGCCGGCGGTCGGCCTCAACAGCGTCTGGTCGAGCGCCGCGGCGATCTCGTCACGGTCCACTCTCACAACCCCTCCCCGTAGCCGAACCGCCGGATCTGCGCGGCGTCGCGGCGCCAGTCCTTCTTCACCTTGACGTTCAGGTCGAGCCAGACCTTGCTCCCGAGCAGGCGCTCGAGGTCGACGCGCGCCTCTTCGCCCACGCGCTTGATCATGGAGCCGCCCTTGCCCACGACGATGCCCTTCTGGCTGTCGCGCTCGACGTAGACGACCGCGTAGATCGCCGTCGTGTCGGTCTTGCGATTGAAGCTCAAGTCCTCGACCGCCACGCCCACCGCGTGCGGGATCTCCTCGAACGTGTGCAGCAGGACCTTCTCGCGGACGAACTCCGCGATCATCACCTCGACCGGCTGGTCCGTCGGCATGTCGCGCGGGAAGTAGCGGGGCCCCGGAGGGAGCAGCTCGGCGACGGCGTCGGCGAAGCCGTCGAGGTTGAACGCGTCCACCGCCGAGACGTTGACGACGGCGTTGAACGCGGTGAGGTTCATCGCCTCCTCGAGCTGCCGCTCCATCTCGAGCTCGTCGACGAGGTCGACCTTCGTGAGCGCGAGCACCTTCGCGGCCGGCGAGCGCTCGACGTGCGCCGCCACCCACTGGTCGCCTCGGCCGACGGGCTGGCTCGCGTCCACGAGCATGCACACCACGTCGACGTCCTCGAGCGCCAGCAGCGCCGAGCGGTTGAGCTCCTCGCCCAGCGCGTCGATCGGCTTGTGCAGGCCGGGCGTGTCCACGAACACGATTTGCGCGTCGTCGCGGTCGAGGACCGCGCGCAGCCGGTGCCGTGTAGTCTGCGGCTTGTCGGACACGATCGCGACCTTGCTGCCGACGAGCGCGTTCACCAGCGTCGACTTGCCCGCGTTGGGCCTGCCGACGAGTGCGGCGAAGCCGCTGTGCGCGACCTCATCGGCCATGGCGTTGTCCTCCGGCCTACTCGGCGCCGTCGTCCTGGTCGAGGTATCCCCGCACGAACGCGTCGGGAAGCAGCTCGTCGAGGCCGGCGACCGCCACCTCGTCGCAGCGCCCGCCCATGATGACTCGCATCTCGGGGTTGAACTCGGCGAGGAACTGGCGGCACATGCCGCACGGCACCGTAGGCGAGGTCGAGTCGCCCACCACCGCTATGGCCTGAAGCTCCGTGTTCCCCGCCAGCACGGCCGCTCCCGCGGCCAGGCGCTCGGCGCACGAGGTCGCGCCGTACGAAGCGTTCTCAACGTTGCAGCCCTGGTAGATCTCACCGCCCGCGTATACGGCCGCGCCCACGCGGAAACCGGAGTACGGCGCGTAGGCGCGCTCCTGTGCCTGGCGCGCGAACGCGAGCAGCGCGAGGTCTGCCTGGGTGACTTCGGTCATTCGCTCTCCTTCGAGTCGCTGGTGTCGCCGCGGTCAGAGCCGGCAGGCCGTCTGCCCACTCCCTTCTCAGACTCTACATCGAGGCGGAGCACGCGCGTACCCCGCATCTCGGTGACGGTCAGGACAAGGCCCTCGATCTCGATCGACTCGCCGGTGGCCGGGATGTGGCCGACGATCTCCGTGAACAGGCCGCCGACGGTGTCCGCCTCGCGCTCTATCGCCGTGCCGAATCGCTCGTTCAGCTCGTCCACCGGCAGCCGCGCGTCGACGCGCCACCTCCCCTCGCCGAGGTCGACGAGCAGCGGGATCTGCCGGTCGTACTCGTCGAAGATGTCGCCGACTATCTCCTCGAGCAGGTCCTCGATCGTGACGAGGCCCGCGGTGCCGCCGTATTCGTCCGCCACTATCGCCATGTGCGCGCGCCGCCGCATCTCGACCAGCAGCTCGTCGACCGGCTTCGTCTCCGGCACGAAATACGCCGGGCGGGCGATGTCCTTCGGCCGCACCTCGCCGCCGTTCGCGCGCAGCCGCAGCAGGAGGTCCTTCGCGTACATCACGCCGACGATGTCGTCGAGCGTCTCGTGGTAGACCGGCAGGCGCGAGAAGCCGTAGCGCGAGATCGCCTCGAACGCATCCTCCACCGTCGCGGTGTCCTCGAGCGCCACCATGTCCGTCCGCGGCACCATCACCTCGCGCACGAGCTTCCCGGCGAACTCCGAGACGGCGTCTCTCAGCGCGTCCTCGGCCTCGTCGCGGGCCGCCTCCTCCTCGTAGCCCGCCGCGAACCCGCGGTACTCGTCCTCGGTCATCCACGGCACGTCCGTCTGCACCTCCGGACGCGAGAGCGCGGCGGCCCACATGAACGGCGCGGACAGTACCCGCGCCGGCAGGTACAGCACGGCGACCACCCGCGCGGTCCAGCGTGCGGACGACAAGGCGATGCGCTCCGGGTTGATCACCGCGAGCGCGCGCGGCAGCGCCTCGCCGAGCATGAAGAGCAGCACGGTCGCGACGGCGATCCCGAGCAGGGCGTCCGCCGACAGGGCCAGGGACGGGTACGTCAGCGCGAGCGCCCAGGTCACCACGGCCGAGGCGGTCGCGAAGCCGAGCGCACCCACGAAAGCCTCCGTCGCGAGCAGCCGCCCGGGCGCGTCCGCGAGCCTCTCGAGGGCGCCCGCCCGCCGCCCGCCGGTCTCCGCGAGCCGCCGGATGCGGGCGGGCGGAAGGAGGCGGACGGACGCGTCCGCCGCCGACAGCAGCGCGACCAGGAAGACGAGGCCGGCCACGACGACGAGCGCGATGAGTGAGGCTATCGCGGTCACGTCTCCCCTCTTACCCGCCAGGTCAGGTCAAGAATACCTGAAAGACCACCAGCGTCGTCAGGAAGCCGAGCATGCCGCCCAGCACCACCTGCGGGATCGAGTGCGCGCCCGACTCCACGCGGCTCTGCCCCACGAGTGCTACCACGAGCAGCGCGAGCAGCGTCACCTGCGGGTTGCGCGCGAGGAAGGAGATCGCCGTGGCGAGACACGCGGCGATCGCCGTGTGGCCGCTCGGCCAGCCGCCGCGCAGCCACGTGCCCGAGTGCGAGACCGACTTGCCGACGAGCGCGAACAGGAGCGTGAGCGCGAGCGCGATGACCGCGACGTGCATGGGCACGCCGCGAACGCGCGTGACGAGCTGCTCGGCCGGGCCGGTCAGGCGTCCGGCGAACACGACGTAGCCGGTGACGAGCGCGTTGATCGCGGCGACGAACACCGCCCCCGCCGCGACGTCCTTGGCGATCTTCGCGCCGGGCTCGGGCATGGTGGTCGCGAGGTCGACCGCCGCCTCGATCGCGGTGTTGATGAGCTCCGCGATCATCACGAACACGATCGCGATGACCAGCGCGAGGAACTCCAGCCGGCTGATGCGAAAGGCGAGCGCGGCGACCAGCGCGATGATGGCCGCGCCGACGTGGATGCGCATATTGCGCTGCGTCCGGAGCGCGTAGACGATCCCGTCGATCGCGTAGTTGAAGCTCCAGAGCAGTGAGCGGCTGCGCACCGGACGCTACCCGAGGTCCGCGTAAGCCTCGAGCAGCGCGCGCTCGCGCTCCTGCATGGCCGCGGCGTCCTCGTCGCTCTCATGATCGTAGCCGAGCAGGTGCAGGATGCCGTGGGCGAGCAGCAGATTGAGCTCGTCCTCGATGCGCACTCCGAGGCCGGCCGCCTGCATCTGCGCGATCTCGGGCGCTATCACGACGTCGCCGAGCGTGATCGGCTCGCCGTCGCCCGCCGAGCACACGTCGTCGCACCCGAACGACAGCACGTCCGTGGGGCCGTCGACGCCGCGGTATCGCAAGTTGAGGTGCGCGATCTCGGCCGCGTCCACTACCGCGATCGAGAGCTCCGCCGCGTCGGGCAGCTCCTCGCGCTCCAGCACGAAACGGCCGAGCCGCTCGAACGCGGACAGGTCCAGCGGCTCGGGCTCGCGATGAGAGGTCACGCTGACGAGCATGGCTACTCCTGTGACTTCGCCTGGCGGCTCTCCTCGAACCTATGGTACGCGGTCACGATGCGCTGCACGAGCTTGTGCCGCACAACGTCCTTGCTGTCGAGCTCGACGAACTCGAGGTCCTCGACGCCCCTCAGGATGTCCCGCACCTGCTTGAGGCCCGACGTCCCGGTGGGGATGTCCACCTGCGTGACGTCGCCGGTCACGACGACCTTGCTCCCGAACCCAAGGCGAGTCAGGAACATCTTCATCTGCTCCGGCGAGGTGTTCTGCGCCTCGTCGAGGATGATGAAGCTGTCGTTGAGCGTGCGCCCGCGCATGTACGCGAGAGGGGCCACCTCGATCACGCCGCGCTCGATGAGCCCCGCGGACTTCTCGGGGTCCATCATGTCGAACAGCGCGTCGTACAGCGGCCTGAGGTACGGGTCCACCTTCTCGGTGAGCGTGCCGGGCAGGAAGCCGAGCTTCTCGCCCGCCTCGACCGCCGGGCGCGTGAGGATGATCCGCCCGACGTCCTTGTTCTTGAGCGCCGTGACCGCCATCGCCATCGCGAGATAGGTCTTGCCGGTGCCCGCCGGGCCGATGCCGAACGTGACCGTGTTGTCCCGGATCGCGTCCACGTACTTCTTCTGGCCGGCCGTCTTCGGCCGGATCGTCTTGCCGCGGTGCGTCAGGATGACGTCCGAGAACACCTTCGCGGGGCTCACCTCGCCCGTGCGCAGCATGTCCACGGCGTGGTCGATCGTCTCGGGCGTGGGCTTCTGGCCCTGCCCGACGAGCTCGATGAGCTCGGTGAACAGCGCCGAGACCGCCTGCGCCTCCGCGGGGTCTCCCGTCACCGTGATCTCGTTGCCGCGCACCGCGATGTCCGCGTCGAACTGCTGCTCGATGAGCCGCAGCAGCGTGTCCCCGTGGCCGAGCAGGTCGACCATCTCCATCTCCGGCGCCACCGCCAGCTTGATCTGCGTGGGTTTCAACTTGCCGACTTCCTCACTTCCTCCGCTTTCCTGCTGCCAGGAATCCTACCACCGGGCCACGACATGTCCGTCGCCGACCCCGGTCACCTCGACCGTCACCAGCTCCCCGGGCCCGGCCTCGCCCGCCGGGAAACGTACCCGCAGGTAGTCCTCCGACGTCCCCTCGGCCGTCCCGCCGGTCACGCGCTCCACGAGCACCTCGGCCGTCCCGCCGACACGCGAGCGTGCGTGAGCGTTCGCGAGGCGTGCGCCCAGCTCGCGAAGGCGCTCCGACCTAACCCGCTTGTCGCGCGGGTCGACCTGCCCCGGCATCTCCGAGGCCAGCGTGCCGGGCCGGCGCGAGTAGCGGAACACGTGCAGCCGCATGAAGCCGCAGCGCTCGACGACCTCGCGCGTGGCGACCGCGTCCGCGGGCGTCTCGCCCGGGAACCCGACCATCACGTCCGTGCTGAGCGCCAGGCGGGGCAGCGCCTCGCGCGCCTCCGCGACGACGCGTTCGTACGTGCGAACGTGGTATCCGCGATCCATGGCCGCGAGAATCCGGTCCGAGCCGGACTGCAGCGGCACGTGGAGGTGCGGGCACACTCGCGGCGTCTCCGCGAGCGCCTCCAGCAGCCGACCGGGCAGGTGCATCGGCTCGACGCTCGACAGGCGGACGCGGCGGATGCCGGTCGCCCCGACGGCACGCACCAGGTCTGCAAGATCCGCGCCGGATTCGTCGCGGTAGCGGCCGATGTTGATGCCGGTGAGCACGACCTCCGCGACGCCGTCCGCCGCGAGCCGCTCGACCTCGCGCGTCACGTCGTCCAGCGGGACCGCCCGGGGCGCTCCGCGGGCGTACGGGACGATGCAGTACGCGCAGTAGGAATCACAGCCGTCCTCGACGAGCACCTGCATTCGGGTGCGGGCGTGGCGTCTCGCCCCCCCGCGCGCGGCCGGCAGCGCAGCCGGCAGCCCTGCCACTCCCGCGCCTGCGGGGCCTGCGAGGGCACCGCCCGTCGCCTCGTTCGCGCCGATCAGCTCCCGGACGCGCTCGGCCACGCGCGCCTTGTCGGCCTCCACCACCACGCGCTCTCCAAGAGACCGCAGGCCGTCCGCGTCGAGCGAGGCCAGGCACCCGGTCACGACCACGACCGGCGCCAGCGGCAGCGCGAGCGCGCGGCGCACCTCCTTGCGTGCCTTCCGATCGGCCTCGGCGGTCACCGTGCACGTGTTCACGACGACCACCGCGGCCTCCCCCTCGGCCACTTCGACGCACTCGCGCGCGACGAGCTCGGACGCCATGCGCTCGCTCTCCACCTGGTTCACCTTGCAGCCGAGCGTGCGCACCGCGACGCCGAGCCGCCCGGAGTCACTCACGGCGAAGGCCGCCCAGGCCGCCGAGCTCGTACGCAACCAGCGCCGCCGCGACGATCGCGGCGGTCTCGGCACGCAGCACCGTGCGCCCGAGCGTGACCGGGACCGCGCCGAACGCCGCCAGAGCGTCCACCTCGGCCGGCTCCATCCCGCCCTCGGGCCCCACCACGACGGCCACGCGCGAACGCGCGGTCGCGCCCGCGCGCCGCAGCGCCTCGCCGACGCCGTCTCCCGCGGACTCCTCCCACGGCACGAGCACGGCGTCCATGCCCGCCAGCACGCCGGCCAGCTGCGCGAACTCCACGGGCTCCTCGACCGAGGGCAGCGTAGCGCGCTGCGACTGCTTCGCGGCCTCGGCGGCGATCCTGCGCCACCGCCCGGCGCGCTCCCGCCCCTCAGCCGCTCCGAGCCTCACGACCGAGCGCCTCATGGTCACCGGGACGATCCGCGTGACGCCGATCTCGGTCGCCTTCTGCACCACGAGCTCCATCTTCGGCCCGCGCACCAGACCCACGGCCAGCGTGACGTCGGGCGTGGAGGCGTCCGGCAGCAAGCGCACGACTTCGGCCGTCGCCGACGCGGTGCCGATCGACGTGATCCTCGCGACCGCCTGCCCGGCCGAGCCGTCCGTCACGGCGATCTCGTCGCCGGGCCCAAGGCGCAGCACGTCGCGCAGGTGGTGCAGGTCGCTCTCGTCGTCGATGCGCACCTCTCCGGCGGCCAGCGGGCCTGCGACGAAGAAGCGGTGCAGCGACATCTACCCTCCCAGCCAGTCGCGGATGCGCTGCAGGGGCGTGCGGTCGCCCGCGGTCGACCGCAGCGTCTCGCGGAGCTCGCGCAACAGCTCGCGCTGGCGCTTCGAGAGCTTCCTCGGCACCGCCACGGCCAGGTGCACGACGAGGTCGCCGGTCGAGCCGTTGCGAAGGCGCGGCATGCCCTGGCCGCGCACGCGCAGGGCGTCGCCGTACTGCGCGCCCGCCGGGACGTCCACGTCCACGTCCCCGCGCAATCCGGGGACCACCACCGTCTCGCCGAGCGCCGCCGCGGCGATCGAGATCTCGGCGCGACAGTGCAGGTCGTCGCCCTCTCGGGCGAGGAACTCGTGCGGCTCGACGCGCACGCCGACGATCAGGTCGCCGGGTCGCGCGCCGCGCAGTCCCGCCTCGCCCGCGCCGGGCACCCGTATCTGCATGCCGTCCGCGATCCCGGCGGGCACTTCCACGCTCACGCTCTCAGCGCGCCGCTCGCGTCCCGAGCCCCCGCACTTCGGGCACGGCGGATCGGCGACGGCCCCGGTAGCCGCGCAGCGAATGCACGGCGCCACGGACTCGAACGTGCCGAGGAACGTCCGGCGCGCGGCGCGAACCTGCCCGGTGCCGCCGCAATCGGGGCACGCGGTGACCTTCCCGCCTGGGGCCGCGCCCTGCCCGCCGCACGCCGCGCAAGGAGCGTCGCGCGTGTAGCGCACCTCCTTCGTGACGCCGTCGGCCGCTTCGAGCAGCGTGATCGTGACCTGCGCGGCCATGTCCCGCCCCTCGCGCGCGGCCGTCCTCGCGCTCGCCGTCGCGCCGGCTCCTCCGAAGAACATCGAGAAGATGTCCTCCACGCCGGCCGCGTTGAAGATGTCGCCGAAGTCCCCGAAGCCGCCTCCGGCCGCCCTCGGGTCGGCCGTGCCGAAGCGATCGTAGAGGTCGCGCTTCTGCGGGTCCGAGAGCACCTCGTACGCCTCGTTGACCTCCTTGAAGCGCTCCTCCGCGTCGTGCGCGTCGCTCGCGTCGGGATGCGTCTCTCTCGCCCTGCGCCTGAACGCCTTCTTGATCTCCTCGGCCGAGGCGCTCCTCGCCACGCCGAGCAGCTCGTAATAGTCCTTCGTGCCCGAAGCCATCTACTCCGCTCTCCCGCCGCCGAGCACCTCGGAAAGGCCGTCGGCGACGCATCTCACCGCGCTGATCGCGCGCTCGTAGTCCATCCGCGTCGGGCCTATGAGCCCGACGATCCCCTCCGCACGCGACGTACCGTAGTTGCGCGCGACGAGGCTCACCTGCTGCAGGCCGTCGGTGGCATTCTCGTGCCCGATCCGCACAACCACGTCCGAGCTGCTCATCGCGTCGTCGAGGATGCGCAGCATCGCGTAGCCGTCCTCCAGCAGCGACAGAAGGGGCCTGACGGCCCGGCTGTCGGCGAACTCCGGCTGCTCCAGCAGCGACGCCGTCCCGCCGTGGTACAGCTGCTCCTCGTCCGCCTCTCCCAGGCAGTCCAACACCTCGGCGAGAACCGCCCCCGCCAGCGCCGACCACGGCGAGGGCGGCAGCGCGCGAGCGCACGAGGGGATGTCGTCGGCGAGCTTGCCCGCCAGCGTCGCGTTCAAGTAGCGCTCCGCCTCCCGCACGTGCTCGTCCGTCACTTCGTCGCCGGCCTCGACGTTGCGGTCCGTCACGCGGCCGCGCTCGGTGATGACCACCAGCAGCACGCGCCGTTCCGCCAGCTTCACGAGATCCACCCGCTTGATGCGCGAACGCTCGAGCACCGGTGCCAGCACCACCGCGACGTAGCTCGTGAGCTTCGACAGCACCGCCGAGGTCTCCCGCATGAGGTCCGAAAGCTGCCGCTCGATCCGCGCGTAGCAGCTTCGGACCGCCTCGACCTCGTCCTCAGTGAGCACCGCGCGCCGCTCGCGAGCCGCGATGCCGTCCACGAAGACGCGGTAGCCGCTGTCGGTCGGGATGCGGCCCGCCGACACGTGCGGCTGGTAGACGTGGCCGGTCTCCTCCAGGGCGGCGAGGTCGTTGCGCACCGTGGCCGGGCTGCATCCCAGAGCGTGGCGCTCCACGAGCGACTTGGACGCGACGGGCTGAGCGCTGGCGACGTACTCCTCCACCAGCGCCGCGAGCACTATGCGGCGGCGTTCGTTCAGCATCCGGGACCTCCGTTAGCACTCCTGCAGCGCGAGTGCCAACACGAATGTATCCACGGCCGGGTGGAGCGTCAAACCTGCGCGGCCCACACTCGGCCGAAGACCTCGTTCCCCAGCAGCCACCCGCGCCGCGTGGTCCGCCAGCGGCCGTTCGCGCGCTCGACGAGCGCGTCGTCCGCCAGCTGCCTGAGCGCTCCCTCCACGCCGGCGGCTCGCGCCTGCTCGGCCGTGACGCCCTCCACCAGGCGCAATCCGAGCATCACGTCCTCTCGCGCGGCCTCGGCGGACGTGAGGAACTCGACGGACTCCGGCTCGTCCGCGACGAACCTTCCCCTGGCGGCACCAGGGTGTGGCACCGGCAGCCGGCGCGCGCCCAGCTCCGCGACCAGCGCGGCGGGAAGCATCGAGCTGGCGCCGTCGCCCAGCCCGAGGTACGCCCCGCCCGTCCAGTACACGACGTTGTGCCGACATCGTTCGCCCTCGCGCGCGTAGCTCGCCACCTCGTACCGCTCGAGCCCGGCGCCCTCCAGCACGCGCTCGGCCAACAGCATCATGTCCGCCGCGGCGTCCTCGCCGGGCGGCGGCAGCGCGCCGGACGCGATCGACGCCGCGAGCGGCGTGCCCTCCTCGACCGACAGCGGGTAGACGCTCACGTGCCCCGCGCCGGTGGCGACCGCGCGCTCGACGGTGTCCCGCCACGACGCCTCCGACTGCCCCGGCACGCCGCAGATGAGGTCGAGCGAGAAGCGCGCCCCGCTCTCGCGAAGCACTGCGGCCGCCTGCTCCGCGCGCCCGGCGTCGTGCCGCCGCCCCAGCGTGCGCAGGACGCCGTCGTCGAAGCTCTGCACGCCCATCGAGAAGCGGTTCACACCGGCCTCCACGAGCCGGTGCACGAGGGCGGGCGTAGTGACGTCGGGGTTCGTCTCGACCGTCACCTCGGCGTCCTCTCGCAGGCGCGCGACCGCGCGAAGCCCCTCGACGAGGCGCACGAGGTCGTCGCCGAGCGTCGTCGGCGTGCCGCCGCCGACGTAGAGCGTCGGCACGTCGGCCAGCAGACCGCGAGCCGCCCAGCGGCGGGCGTCTTCCAGCAGTGCGTCCACGTAGTCGCGCTGCTCCCGCGCGTGCTCGGGCACGTGCGAGCGAAAGTCGCAGTACGCGCACTTCGAGAGGCAGAACGGCAGGTGGGCGTAGAGCGAGACGGGGGCGGTCACGCCTAGTCGTCCACCTTCAGAATCGCCATGAACGCCTCCTGCGGCACGTCGACGTTGCCGATCGACTTCATGCGCTTCTTGCCCGCCTTCTGCTTCTCGAGCAGCTTGCGCTTGCGCGTGATGTCGCCGCCATAGCACTTCGCGAGCACGTCCTTGCGCTTCGCCTTGACGGTCTCGCGCGCGATGATGCGCCCGCCGATCGCCGCCTGGATCGGCACCTCGAACATCTGACGCGGGATGATCTCGCGCAGCTTCTCGGTCAGCACCTTGCCGCGCGCGTACGCCTTGTCGCGGTGCACGATGAAGCTCAGCGCGTCCACGGGCCTGCCCGCGAGCAGGATGTCGAGCTTCGCGAGCTCGCTCGGCCAGTAGCCGAGGTACTCGTAGTCGAGGCTCGCGTAGCCCTTCGTCCGGCTCTTGAGCTGGTCGAAGAAGTCCATGATGAGCTCGGACAGCGGCATCTCGTAGTGCATGTCGACGGTGGTCGGCGAGAGGTACTGCATGTCGACGAACGTCGCGCGGTGCGCGTCCGTGAGCTCCATAACCGCGCCGACGTACTCGGGCGGCACGAGGATCGTGACCGTGAGGTACGGCTCCTCGATGCGCTCGATCGCGCCGGCGTCCGGCAGGTCCTGCGGCGAGTGCACCGACAGCTCCTCGCCGTTCGTCCTGGTGACGTGATACTCGACCGAGGGCGCCGTGGCGAGCAGGTCGAGCCCGAACTCGCGCTCGAGCCGCTCCTTGATGACCTCCATGTGCAGCAGGCCGAGGAAGCCCGTGCGGAAGCCGAACCCGAGCGCGTGGGACGACTCCGGATCGTAGACGAGCGCGGGGTCGTTCAGCTTGAGCTTGTCGAGCGCGTCGCGCAGGTCGGGGTACTGGTCGCCCTCGATGGGATACAGCCCCGTGTACACCATCGGCTTGACGTCGCGGTAGCCGGGCAGCGGCTCGGAGGCGCCGTGCTTGGCGAGCGTCACCGTGTCGCCGACCTTGACCAGCGCAGGATCCTTGAGCCCGGTCACGAGGTAGCCCACCTCGCCGACCCCAAGGGCGTCCACGGGCGTCTCCACCGGCCGGCGCACGCCGACCTCCTCGACGTCGGTCGCGGTCGCGGTCGCCATGAGGCGGACCTTCTGCCCCTTGCGGATCTCGCCGTCCACCACGCGGATGAGAGCGACCACGCCGCGGTACGGGTCGAAGTAGCTGTCGAAGATGAGCGCCTTCAGCGGCGAGGCGGCGTCGCCGACGGGCGGCGCGATGCGGCTCACGACCGCCTCGAGCGCATCTGCCACGCCCGCGCCCGTCTTCGCGGAGGTGAGGATCGCCTCGTCCGCGGGGATCGCGAGCCCCTCCTCGATCTCGTGCCGCACTCGTTCGGGGTCCGCGGCGGGGAGGTCGATCTTGTTGATCACGGGGATGATCGTGAGGTTCGCGTTCATCGCGAGCAGCGCGTTCGCGACAGTCTGCGCCTCGACGCCCTGCGCCGCGTCCACGATCAGCAGCACGCCCTCGCACGCCTGCAGCGAGCGCGACACCTCGTACGTGAAGTCGACGTGCCCGGGCGTGTCGATGAGGTTCAGCGTGTACGCGACGCCGTCGGACGCCTCGTACAGCACGCGCACCGCCTGCGCCTTGATGGTGATTCCGCGCTCGCGCTCGATGTCCATCGAGTCGAGCACCTGCTCCACCATCTCGCGGTCGGAGATGGTGTGCGTGAGCTCGAGCATGCGATCGGCCAGCGTCGACTTGCCGTGGTCGATGTGCGCGATGATGCTGAAGTTGCGTATGAGGGCGGGGTCGGTCATGCCACTCCGAGGTAGTCGAGGGGATTCCCGCGGTAGCGTAGCACCCGCCGTGCCGTGCGCGGAAGCGACACAGCGGGTCCCAACACGCTACTCGCGCCACCTCTGCCACGTTCGACAGCATGCCGGAGAGAGCCGGCTACATCAAGAGCCTTCAGCGCAGCTCCACGGGGTCGGCGACTCGACACGCAGATGCTGCATCTCGCACTTCCAAAAGCGTCACCCCAAGGTCCTTGGCTGGTAGCTCCTCTGCTAGCCCTGCTGTGAGGTCGGACACATACGGGCTGTCTCGATGAACCCACGTAGTGACAGTCTTCCCGCAGATCGAGACACCGACATACGTTGGCGCGGGAAGGCTGACTGACCGCAATCTGCCGTCCACGCGCTCAAGGGTAGGGCGCGCGGACGCTGGCGTGAACAACTGGGCATAGTCCGCAAAGGAGAAGAAGGGGCCTACCGGCGAAACGGCGAGAACAAACAGTAGTCCAGCAACGACGAGCCAATTCGGGCCGTTCCGGCTCACTTCGCCAGCCTCGTCCCGTTGGTGATACCCCAGTACCAGTCCTTGTCGAAGCTCGGAATCATCGGGGCAGAACTTGCGCGCCACTCTGAGGATCCCAGGTGACAGCCAGCGTGCGGATCGAGTATGCGGAGCTGTCCGCTTCGCACAGCATCGCGCACCCGGTATGCCATGCCTCTCTCTCCGAGCTGCCAATGATGCATTCCGATTATCCGGCCTTGGAGGTTGTTGTACAGGTCCATCGCCTTCCGTCGAGCGGGATTTGCAGCAAAGGCCTCGTGTGCGGTTGTGAACTCGCGCACCTTCACCCGCGCCTGCCAAGGCGTGTATGGCCTCCGCCAGCGCTGAGTCGTCTTGACCAGATTCGAAACGGCTAGCGCGTTCCAGAATGCGTGGCGGAAGGAGTCCCCAGGTGAGTCATTGACCATGTTGGTCTTCGGGTAGAAGGCTTGAGTCCAGGCCCAGGCTCTGCTCGCTGCGTGCTCCAGGACTGGGACCAGACCAGCGTTGAGCACCATCCAGCGCTTCTCTGCCGAGGTGCTTGCCTGCCACCTCTTGTAGGTATCGCTCGATGACTCTCCGGTTGGATCTACTCTCCCGGTAGGATTCCCGCCGCAGTACTGATACTCACTCTCCTCGCCGTCCGCCTTCGCCGGATCCTTCGAGATGAACTGCATCGTGGCGGGATCGTAGTAGCGGGCGGAGAGGTAATAGAGGCCGCTGAAGTCGTCGTAGCAGTAGCCGGCGTAGCGAAGCGGCTGGAAGATCGCTACTCGCAACGTGTCGCCCGGCATCAGGTCCTCGGGCGCTACACCTGCGGTGCTCACCTCCGCACCTCTCGCCGAATCCCTGTGCGGCTTGCCGAACGGGTCGTACTCGTAGTAGGCGACGGCTCGCTGCCCGTCCCGTGGCACGAGATCGATGACATCACCTCGAGTGTTGGTGGCGATGCCGACGAGAGTCTGATAGCCCGCAGGCGACTTGTAGAAGGCGGCGTAGGGGCGGCCGGACTCGTCGTAGAGGTATGCGACGGACTCGGTTCGCGTGCCTTCTGCGCTCTCGACCCGAAGCAGCTGCAGCCCCTGATAGGTGTAGGTGGTCTCGGTGGACGTGGCGGTCGTTGCGAGCGAGGTGTGCGTGCGCTGCCCGGCAGCATCGTAGGCAAACGTCGCTGTCACATCCGTCGAGCCGTCTCTGCCGTCGTCACGACGGTAGCCCGTCAGGCGATCTGCCTGGTCCCACTCGTAGCTGGTCGACGCGTTCGCGCTGATCGCTCGGGTCCTTCGGCCGCGCGAGTCGTACTCGTACGTCGTGGTGCCCTCACCTGAAGCGTGGGTGGTCGTGAGCTGACTGGCTCCGTTGTAGGCAAGGTTGAGGTCGCCGGCCTTCGTGATGTTGCCTTGCAGGTCGTAGGCATAGGTCTCGGTGGTGGTGGGGTAGTGATCCATCTCCCAGTGACCGTCGAAGGTGGCTGTTGCCAGGCGCCCCTCTGGCGTGTAGCTGTAGTAGGAGTGGAAGAGGCCGACGAGGGCCGGGTTCTCGACTTCGGTCGTCTCTCGGGCGGTCTCTGGATGGTAGCCGGTGCTGGTCGATCCCCAGTAGTCCCAGCCGTACCCCCCGGTGCCAGTGATCTTGCCGGCTTCGTCAAAGCCCATGGTTCGAGTCAGCTGCGGGTGCCAGAAGCCCGGATACCCGCTGTCCCAGCTCCAGTTCGTCGCACGCTGCAGGTCGTCTCGCGCGGTCACCGTCAGCGTAGTGGTCATCCCGTCGCACTCCGCTATCCGGCTGAGCTCCCGGCCTTGCCGGTCGTACGTCGCGGTCACCGTGGTGTCGGCGAACGCGAGCAAAGAGAT